>CAJQQY010000017.1 GCA_905480595.1 uncultured Saprospiraceae bacterium
TGCCAAGTAAGACTACCACTCCCATCTGTTTGTAAAATCTGATTGGCAGTTCCATCTGATATAGGAAAAGAATAATTTAAAGTTGAAGGGAAGTCATCGCCCCAGGTTACATTACCACTCCCATCTGTTTTTAAGATCTGATTGGCTGTTCCATCAGTTGTGGGGAATGAATAACTCAAAGTTGAAGGGAAGTCATCGCCCCAGGTTACATTACCACTCCCATCTGTTTGTAAAATCTGATTGGCAGTTCCATCTGATATAGGAAAAGAATAGGCATTTTTCACCTGAAGAGTACCATCGACTTTAAGGGTTCCATTTACTTCTAAAAAGTTATTGTCAAACTCTCCATAAATGAGAGGAGAACCAGTACTGGTATTATCAATAAATAAAGCATTACTCTTTGAGCTATTAGTTCCTGCTAGACTTCCAAGAAATACATTATTGGAGCCAGTACTTGCTGATCCAGCTAAATTACCTACAATAGTGTTATTGTTTCCATTTGCATTTTGAAAACCAGCTTGTTTACCTATAAAAACATTAGTAGAACCATTGTTTCCTGTTCCGGCAAGACTCCCAATAAATGTATTAGAATTCCCTGTTGAAACTTGAGGTCCTGCGCTATATCCAAAAAAAGTATTGGTTGCTCCAGTAGTAAGAGCGATTCCAGTTTTTTGACCTACCAAAGTATTTCTACCGTTTGCCCCACTAACATTCGTTCCTGTTTCGTTCCCTAGGAGTATATTGTTCCCATTATTCTTAAATTCCATCTGCAAAATACCTGAAGCATTTTCCTTTAAAACTAACTTCTCTGATCCCGCAATATCAAAACGTATAATATCTTCATCTGTACTTTCCTCTACCTGAATTTTGGTGTCGTTGTCAGTATCTTCAATTAAAGTTTTTACAACGTCTGTATTGTTTTGCCAAGTAAGGTTACCACTCCCATCTGTTTGTAAAATCTGATTGGCTGTTCCATCTGATATAGGAAAAGAATAAGCATTTTTTACTTGAAGAGTACCATCGACTTGAAGGGTTCCATTTACTTCTAAAAAGTCATTGTCAAACTCTCCATAAATGAGAGGAGAACCAGTACTGGTATTATCAATAAATAAAGCATTACTCTTTGAGCTATTAGTTCCTGCAGTAGTTCCAAGAAATACATTATTGGAACCAGTACTTGAAGATCCACTTGAATAACCTACAAAGGTGTTATTGTTTCCATTTGCATTTTGCCAGCCAGCTTGTTTACCTATCAAAACATTATTAGAACCATTGTTTCCTGCTCCGACAATACTCCCAATAAATGTATTAGAATTCCCTGTTGAAACTTGAGCTCCTGCGTTATATCCAAAAAAAGTATTGGTGGCTCCAGTACTAAGAGCGTTTCCAGTTTTTTGACCTACCAAAGTATTTCTACCGTTTGCCCCACTAACATTCGTTCCTGTTTCGTTCCCTAAGATTATATTTTTCCCATTATTCTTAATTTCCATCTGCAAAATACCTGAAGCATTTTCCTTTAAAACTAACTTCTCTGACCCCGCAATATCAAGACGTATAATATCCTCATCTACACTTTCCTCTACCTGAATTTTGGTGTCGTTGTCTGCATCGGCAATTGAGTTAGTTATTCCTCCGTTCAATTCCATCCAACCTGTAGAAGCATTAAACCAAAAACTCTCAGTCGTCAAATCAAATACTAATAATCCTGTTGCAGGACTTGAAATAGCAGTACGCTGCGTGGTGGTCATTCGAGGGACTAAAACTCCTTTGTCTATACTTTTGACATCTAATATTGCCGAAGCATCTGGATCGCTGTTGTCTGTATTGATGCCGACTTGTGCATTTAAAGAAATGGTGAGTATGGTCAAAATGATGATGAAAGAAATTTTCATGTTTATTAATTTTTATAATTTTTCAAAAAATATATTTGTAGTTAATTAAATTCAATGTTAAACTTTATACCCCCAAATTTGATAGATACTCGGTAGACTAATCATGGTATTTGGTTGTTTTTCAAATTCTTTTAATTCAAATAATAAGGCTTGTAATTCGGTTGGCGTAGTCAATTTTTTATCTAAAAGATGGATAGCAATACTTTCCATAGTCAGCGAAGCAATGTGTTTGTTTTCATCTTTAAATAAACTTGGCTGAACTAATTGTGCTTGAACGTTTCTGAATCCTGCTTCATGAAACCCATCCGTCAATTCAGTTATCATTTTAGGTTCCTTACTTTTTTGTTCTTTAACTTTAGCATACAATTCTAAAAACCGGTCGAATGCATAACAATTTGGAAAGCAGTAGAATTCTAAAGGATTCAATTCTTCAAGCATAGCAAAACCACCAACTTTGAGGCCTTGGAACATTTGCTGAAATATCGATAACGGTCGCCGTGATTGCTGAAGCAAAAGGGGATAATAAATAAAATCATAAACCTCGTTTTCCGTCCATTCTTCGATATTTTCAAATCGGAATATTGACCTGTTAATATCTGGTTTTCCTATGATAGCTTCGTTGGCAAGATTGATATTGGTTTCATCAGAATCGATCGCTGTAATCTTTCCACTTTCTCCAACCAATGTTTTTAATAGAGCGGTAATTTGCCCTGTGCCACAGCCCAAATCCAATCCATGCATTCCTTCCTTAATTCTAAGTTTTTGGAAAAAGCCATTTGAGGACGGAGCCAGCATTTTGGATAAGATTGATTGTCTTTTTCTTTCTGCGGCACTTCCTTGATGAATATTTTTGTTTTGCACTTCCATCATATTTTTCGAGTTAAATATTTATTCAAAAAAGTTATTGAACAATGATGGTACAAATATGTAGGTAGGGAACAGGTTTGGCCTTGCTCTATCTATTCAGAACTTTGATCTATTCTTGTTAGAAGGAAAAATGTGTTGATCTATTCTTGCATTTTGAGGGAACGGAATAGGTCTAAGTAGTTGATTGTCAGTTATTTGCGTATTGCATTTGGAGATTTTCCAAATTCTTTTGAAAATGATCGGGAAAAATGAGGAAGGTTGGTAAATCCAACTTCATAAGCTATTTCTGAAACGGTAAGATCCGTACTTTGGAGTAATTCTTTTCCTTTGTGAAGACGAATACTTCGGATAAAAATGGCTGTAGATTTATCTGTTAGTGCTTTAATTTTTCGATATAATTGAGATTCACTCAGGTTCATTTTTCGAGCCAGTTGAATGTTGCCAAAACTATCATCAGAAATATTTTCTTCAACAAACTGTTTTATTTTTAAGAGGAAAGCATCTTCAACATCTGTGGTTTGATCTATTGAAGTAAAGTCAGCATCAATTGAGCTGTATCGTTGTTGTAATTTTTTTCTTAGTGCTAATAAATTTCTCAGACGAACCAATAATTCTTGTCCCTCAAATGGTTTTGTTAGATAATCGTCCGCTCCTTTTTCCAAACCACTAATTTTAGATTCCATATCTACTTTTGCGGTCAATAAAATGATTGGAATATGGCTGGTTCGTTCGTCTTCTTTTAATATTTTGCACAATTCAAAACCATCTTTTTTCGGCATCATCACATCGCTAACAATCAAATCCGGGACAAGAGCAATAGCTTGATTAATTCCTTCCTGGCCATTACGAGCAATCTCTAACTGGTATTCGTCTTGTAAACAAGCAATCAGGAATTGCACGACATCCGTATTGTCTTCCACAATGAGTAGAGTAGGCAGTTCTTTTCCAAAACTGTTTTCTATATGAGTTAATTCAGGACTAATTTCTTTTTCTGCATATGATGTAACCAATGGAGGTGTTGGTGTGCTGATAGCCATATAGGTGGCATTTTTCCTGATTGGTAAGCTTACTGTGAAAGTAGTACCTTTTCCTACTTCGCTGCTGACTTCAATTTTTCCATCCATCAATTTTACCAACTCTTTGGTCAAAGCTAAACCGATTCCAGTTCCACTAACTTTATAATTTTCCTCTTGGTCAATTGGATGATCCACTTGATAGAATCGTTCAAAAATATCGGATAATTGATTTTCAGGAATGCCTATACCAGTATCTTTGATTCGGATTTCTAACAGAGGTTCTTCACTATTTAATTTTTGTTCGAGCTGAAAATAAATATGTTGACCACTTGGTGTATTTTTTACGGCGTTTGAGAGTAAATTGGATATAATTCGCAATAATTTATCTGGATCATAATCCATGATCAATGAATTTTCTGAAGAAAGAAAATGTAGATGGAGCCCTTCATTCTCGGCATAATTTTGATGTGACTCTGCTATATATCGGAGATATTGAATGACATCACCTTGGCTAAGATTCAGCTGTTGTGAACCAGACTCTAATTTTTTAAGATCCAGGATTTGGTTGACGAGATTAAGTAAATTGGAAGCGTTTGCTTTAATCATTTTTGTCCCTTTTTCCAACCATAGATCGGGTTTGTTTTTTATCTGATCTACCATCCCATTAATAATGGTCAAAGGAGTACGAAATTCGTGAGAGATGTTTGTAAAAAAGTGGGATTTCATCTCATCTAAGCTCTGCAATTTTTCATTCATTTGACTCAATTCCTCCGCTGTCTTTTTTTCTTTGATTAGTTGACTCCGTTGAATTTGTACTACTCTCATTCGAAAATATAGCAATGGTAGAAGTACTAGTACACCCAAGCCAATTACTACTGATATCCAGTATTGTCTGACCTCTTTTTGTCTGATCGTTTGATTGAGTAAGACTATTTCTTGTTTTTGTTCTGTATCCTCTATTTTTGCATTAAGGAAGGCTAGTCGATTGAGGCTTTGCTGATTTTTAATACTGTCCTGCATAGGATAATATTCTTTTGCAATAGCATGGTATTCTTGGTAGCTGTTTTCTTTACTATATATTTGGAGTAAATAAGCCCGTGCCCATTGAATATCACTCAATTTATTTAATTTCAAAGCTAGATTTAAGGCCTATAGAGCATGTTTTTTAGCATCACGTAAACGATTCAGAGCAATATAGCTTTCTATCAGATTATCAAGAATACCTAATAATTCATAGGTTTGACTTTCTTTTGCTTCTTTATAAATAGGAAGTAGCATATCCAAAGCTTGTTGCGTTTCCCCTTTTTTCGTTAGAAGTGATGCCCATACCATCTTATGTAAGCGATTGTATACAGGGTTTCTTAATTCTTCTGTTGTTATATTTGCAATGGTTAAAAGATGCTTCTCTAGTCTTTCTTCTGAAAGGTCGAACTGAACTAAAGTTACGTAGGCAAACATCTTCCCTCTTTTATCACCGATTTGATCTTTTAATTCGAGAGCGCGTTCTGCATATTCTATTGCTTTTTTATCAATGCCTATTTCGACATAGACTAAGGCAATATTGTTGGAAACAATTGCTTCAGAATTAATATTCCTATTTGCCTTGGCGTTGTCCATTGCAAGTTCAAGATATTCAATGCTTTTCAGATAATTCTTCTTTTTCCGATAAGACTGCCCAAGGTTGCTATAAAACACACGCTTATTAGCACCTTTTATTTTCAGGCCTAAATGATAATAATATAATGAGCTATCAACAGAACCGTATCTGCCATGATAGCTGCCCATATAGCTATAAAAATAACTTAAGTAGAGATCATCTTCGAGTTTAATGGCGTCTGTAATTCCTTTTCTTGCGGTAATAAGAATTGAGTCTTGTTGAAATTGCAAGCTGTAGAGTATGCATCTTTGTTTCGAGACTTCTAAATTGAGTTTAGGTTTTTCGTAATAAACAGCCAGTCGTTCTAATTCTTTAATAACTTTCCGAGCTTTCACTTTATCTGTTCGAACTAAAAGAGCAGCCAACTCGCTTAAAGGGGCAATGCTATCCTGCCCATTTACATGATCTAAAACATTTATTAGGCTATCTATCTTTTCTCCGGGTTGAGCTCCAGCAATTGGAATCACCAAAATATAGAGCAATGCTGAAAGAAGTATAAGGAAAAACCTTTCTCTCATTGAGTGGCAGAATTTTATAAAAGCCAAAAAATTATTCCACATATCATAAATTAATTAAAGAACCAACGGACCTATCAAACTAAATTATCAAAGTGACCTATTGATAAGTACCTCTAATCCCCAAATTGAGGAAGGTGATGATCTAGATTTTTAACAAAAAGTGTATTCCATTCTTCCAAAGTCAAGAATTCAAAATTAAGATAAATTTTGTCATGGAAATGGATTTCATCAAGTTTATGTTTTTTTAACAACCATCAACTTTAAATCATCTGTTGATTTAGCAATTTCAATTTTTAAACAATCAATTAAATTACTTTGAGAAAATAAAAAAATGTTTGCTACTTCCTAGCGTCGATTGAATTCATTTTAAAATTGCTGCAGTTCAACATAAAATTGTTCTGTTGTAATTTCAAGAAGACTCTTGTTTTCAATTGATATGATAAAAAAATACAATAATCCACTTATACCAAACCGCGAATTAATCACACTTCCAAAGCATATCCGATAACTCATAATTTTCCCCTCGAAAAGAATAATGCCACCACTCCGTCGTAATCGGATGTAATTCTACCGCTTGCATCGTTTCTAATAATAATTTTCGATTTGCTAAAACCTCTTTAGACAAATTAGTGTAAGCATGATGCGCCTCTTTTCCAAAGTAGTCAAAATCTGTTCCCATGTCCAATTGCTTGCCATCAGGGTCAACAATAGTCAAGTCAACAGCAGCACCTCGATTATGCATCGAACCTTTTGCAGGGTCAGTAACGTAAAGAGGATTTTTAAATTTATCCCACAACTTTTGCTGAATAGGACGAGGCCGAAAACAGTCTAACATCTTTAAACCAAGCCCT
>CAJQQY010000018.1 GCA_905480595.1 uncultured Saprospiraceae bacterium
ATAAAAAAAGGAGTTAACCGTTTCCGATCAACTCCTTTTTTCAAAAATTAAAAGCTACTTTTTAATTAAAAATAACTTTCTTCGTAATCACTTTTTGATTTGATGTTAAAACAACAAAATACATTCCTTGCGCTGGAACTATACTTCGTTCAATATTAAAACTAGAATTTCCAAAAGGTAAATTTCCTTGAAAAACATCTGCTACAATTTTCCCATCCAAATCAATTAACTCAATAGTCGCATCTTTCAGATCTTTTTCCAAATCAATATTGATGATAGCATGATTTGAAATCACATTAGGCAAAACTTCCATCGATGCATCTTGTAACAATACATTTTCATTACTAACAACTGGAGTAAAATCTGAAGACAAATTTGTATTTGTTGCCACATAAGTATCTCCTTCTTTCTTCCAAATGATCGTTACAATTTCTAAATGATCGGTATTCCAATTAGCATCAAGCTCAATATTATACGTTTTTTCAAATTCGCTTCCTGCGTCAATATCTCCACTAGCAATCAATTCTCCAAAAGTATCGTCTAGTAGAGATCCACGTAAAATTTTCTTATGAACCGCATCATTACCTTGCCCTTGTTGAAAGTTAACAACTTCATTTTCAACTGCATAAATCCCTAAATAATATTCTCCAGATGCTGTTTGAAAAAACTTAGTCTTAGTAAGAATTTGTAATTGCACGTCTGCTAAATTTAAAATCATCCCTGCATTGGCAATTGGTGACTTCGCTGCTTCCAAATCAACTATGTCTTTTACCTCTGTTCTTTTCGTCGCTGCCGTAGAAGAACTTGCTCCTACATCATCATTATAAACATAAAAGTATGGTTGGTAAGGTGAATTAAGATTGGAAGCAAATGCATCTCCAGCTACTGTTACTAATTGTCCATCATAATGAGCAGCAATCAAAGTAGCCTTATCTTCATTATCTATAACCAAATTTTCAAAAAATGTCCAGCCCCACCCTCCACATGATGGACACCAAGTAGCTGTAATTTTTGTAATTAATGGTCGTTGAACTTCTGGTACATCCTGAGCAAAAGAAAAGCTTGAAAAAAGGAAAATTAAAGCTATTTGTAAAAAGATTTTTTTCATATTTTTTTAAATTTGATTAAAATTAGGTTTATATTTTTAATGAAATAAAAGTCAGCATAAATCACGCCTTGTTTTATTTTTCAGCAAAAGTAAATCATTAATTATTTCGAGAGTGTCAATCCAAAGACGCTTTCAAAATTATATCTGAGTTCCGCTTTCCAAAGCGATTATTTTTTTCAAAAAACATCTCTCAATAACATCGATTTCCGTTTATATATAAATTCACCCAGGATTACGTTTTTTTATTATATTTATCTTCGGTAAATTTGAACAAATCAAATCAAAAAAATGAACACAGAGTACTTTACGCTTAACTCGGAAATCGTGAATTTAATTCTCGATTTAAAATCTCAATTCCCTGAAAATAGTTTAAAAATTTCAGATGTCGTAGATGAAGAAGGACATCAATATATCGACCTCGTTCAAGAAGGTGGCGGTGTACTTGGAATTGCTCTGCTTGGCTATACTTATGTTTTGGAAAAAATGGGTATCCGTTTTTTGAATATTGGCGGAACTTCTGCCGGAGCGATCAATGCACTTTTGCTAGCAGCAAGTGGAAAACCTGAAGAAGCAAAAACGGAAAAAATTATTGAAATCGTCTCCCAAAAAAACATCGCTGATTTTATGGATGGAGATGAAGATGCTTTGGAGTTTATTCAAACTATACTTTCCAAAGAACCGAGCAAATTAGAATTATTATACCATGGTCTTCAAGTGATGGATAATTTCTCACAGGATCTAGGGCTTAATTTAGGGGAAAGTTTTCTGACTTGGTTGACTGGAGTTTTGGAAGATTTTGAAGTTCACGACACCGCCAAATTGGAAAAACGAATGAACGAACTTTCTCCAACGATCCAGTTTCGAAAAGATTCAAAAGATATTCACTCATTCGAAGGACGAAAAATTGCAGCGGAGTTGGCGATCATTGCAGCAGAATTAGCCACCGAAACCAAAGTCATTTTTCCAAGAATGCGAAACCTATTTTTTAAAAATATCGACGAGCCGAATCCAGCAAAATATGTTCGAGCTTCCATGTCAATTCCACTTTTTTTCAAACCTTATGAAGTGACGAATTTACCTACGGATGAAGAAGCAATTATTCGTTGGAATCGAATTGGAAAACACCGTGGTGCCATTCCTGAAAAAGCAATCTTTGTGGATGGTGGTATTATGTCAAATTTCCCCATCGACATTTTTCATCTAAAAGGTAGTATTCCTTCCCGTCCAACTTTTGGCGTAAAACTAGGGTTGGAACGAGTCAAAACTAATGAGATCAATAATGTTGGTGAATTATTGTACGCCTGTTTTGACTCCGCACGAAACTTACGTGATTTTGAATTCATCAAAGAGAATATGGACTTCCAACGACTAGTTGCTTACATCGATATTCAAGATCAAAACTGGTTGGATTTTAATATTTCTGATGAAAAAAAATTAGAACTATTTATCGCAGGTGCAAAAGAAGCGAAAGATTTTTTACAAAATTTTGATTGGGAAAGCTATAAAAAAATTAGGAAAACCATCAAAAAAACTGATTACTCTCCAAAGGTTTTGGAAGGCTTACAAAAATATTTAACTGAAATAATTGAAGAAAAAAATCAGTCAACCACGACCAATGATATCAACGCATTAAAAGATCGACTTTTTTATTTAGGAAAAACTAAAAATCTTCGCGCGCTATGGATTGATGATAATCCAAATTTTGTAAAAAAGGAAAGAGCCTTACTTCGAAAATTAGGCGTAAACGCTACACTCGTTCCTTCCACTCAAGCTGCCAAAGATTTTATTGAAAATAATGACGATGAAATTGACTTTATTATTTCAGATATTAGTCGGAATGAAAATTTTACAGAAGGAGTTGATTTCACAAAACAGTTATATTCGATCAATCCAAAATACAATAGGAAAGTAATTTTTTACATCACCGATTTAGATATTTCTAGAGGAGTTCCGGCATATGCATTTGGAATAACTAATTCGGCAGTCGAGCTAGTTCAATTAGTCATAGATCTGGCTCAACGAAAAGATGGCGAATAGACTTGAGTAAAATGAAATGTTTTTCCAATAGTGATCATTTAGATTCCTAAAAATTGAATTACACGATGTTCAATAATCTCTAGTTTCAAATTATGTCCACCTTTTTTAGTTTCATATATTTTTAAGTTTGAAATAGAACTTCTAATCTGATGTGCTTCTGTATGTGGAACAACAATATCATTTGGATTATACATTAGCAATCCCTCTGCATTGAGTTGTTGATAATGGTGTAGTAGACAAAAATAAGAAAGCTGTTGATCATAAATCCTCCCGATATTGTCCTTAGTATAATCCAAAACTTTTTCATTGATTCCCATGCAGCGAGCATATTTAGTCATCAAATTATCACAATTGGAAAAAGTACACATCATCACAATTTTTAATTTTTGGAATAGACCTTTGGCTTCACTTGCTGCAATCACTCCAACCAAACTTCCGATGGAATGCGAAACGATTCCATACCAATTATCATTTGCCAAAATCACTTGACGAATACATTTAATATAATCGGGAATGGAAAGATAGAACCCTTTGGAAGTACCTTGTCCATGTGCATCTACGACAACCGCTGAATATCCTTTGGCGACAATTTTATCTACATAGTTTTTCCATCTTGCCCCATTACTTGCCCATCCATGGATGAACAAAATTTTAGGTCCACTTCCGAATGTGTAGGTATTGAATTTTTTCTTTTTATGAACAAAGGTTTGCTTCCGACCTTGCTGATAAAATTCATGATCCTCTTTTTTCAAAGGACGACGAATCGCTAATGACAATAAAAACATCGTCATTTTGGCGGAGGTAAAAGGTGCCACTTTATGCACTCCATTGATGCAGTTGGCAACTAAGGAAATTCCTTTTGGAAAAAATTTCTTTTTAAGGTCTTGTTCGCTTTTTGTTAATCTTCCTGTATAAGAAAGTGTAGCAGAAGGCATGTGTATTACGTTTTCATTTTTCATTACAAATGGTATTTCATGGTTATGAAGACTCTAGAATTATCATTGTAGTATCCAAAAAAATGCTGGTCATTACCATACAAAAAATCAGCACTACAAACGAAACGAAACTTATCATTAAGCTTATAATTTAATGATGCACTCATCATATGACTAGGGTTGGTGAGATTTAAAACAGAACGCATAGATGCTTTCCAGGTGTAATTAAATTGATATGTGGCATCCAACAAAATGGAATGATCCAAGACATGATCCAAATCGTTAACGCTATAATCAATCTGGCCATCCGTAAAATTTTTTAAATATTGAACTAAAAGTTTCAGTTGCTTTTCTGGGCTTTCAAAAATAAAAAGTCGATCAATTCCAAAAGTAATTCCCCAATAATTATCTGGCACTAAATCTCCCATTTCTTCCATCCTCTGATTATTCACAAATGATACCTCTGACCACAAACTATAATCTCCTAACAACTTTGTCATAGCCATTGTCGCAATATTCATCCGGTGATAAACTAACTCAATATTATAAGGCAAAACCTTGGTAGCTAAATTTGGTGCTAGAAGTTGAGATTTTCTTTGTGGAATATCATTGACTCCGCTAAAGCCATTGAAATTAATTTCAATGTCATCATTTTCATAGCCAAGACTCAATCCATAACTTGCTGAAGATGAAGGTTTCACCCTATTCACCTCATTTAGCTTTGCTCTAAAAACAATATCATTTGGTCCTTGAAAATTTTGTGGCAATCTAATCCATCTATTATTTTCAAAATATAATCTAGAAGATTTTTGAAAGGGCAGAACTTTAAATTGAACTTGCCATTTTTTCAAACTCAATTTGCCATCAATCGCCCACACACCTAATGCTTCATTATCGGTTCGCAAAAAATCATAGTAGTCATAAACGTTCGCCATATCCATATTACTCCATCCTGTCAGTCTCCCCCATTTGATGATTTGCTTACCTACTTTTCCATAAAACTTCTTTTTATTAAAAGCTAAGTATGCTTGATTGAACCAGATTCTTCTGCGCTGTTTTTCGTGTGCATTAAGTACCGAATTCAAAGAGGCAAAAGTTTTGAATTTAGTTTTGTAGCGTGCTTCCCATTCATACTTTGCGCTGAGTTCTGGAATTGTTCGATTAGCATTTTCAATAGATTGAAAGTACATACCATAAGTAGGTTGAATTTCATTCTGATGATAATGCTTCCAATTTTGTCCTTCCAAAGAATGACTTACAAAAAAACATAACAATGCAATTACAAATAATATCCGCTGCATAGCTTTATAGAGTTTCAATGTATGATTTTGAAAAAATATTTTTGTCTAAACCTTTGTTGATGACAAAGTCTTCGTAGTAAACTTCAGTTCTATTTTTGGTCAGAAGGTTTTCGATTTTGATGAAGTGAGCTCTGTAAATATTTGTACCATTGATTTTCCTAATATCCTTTGCACTAAATATTTTCTGCAAAATATCTTTCTTATTGAAAAAATGAGCCTGTACTTGTTGACTAGTTGCTTTATCAATCCAAAGAATTCTTTTTTTGTATTTAGATTTAGCATGAGGAAGAGGTGTTGCAAGAATTTTAAAACAAGTATTTCCTTCGACAACTTCCTCTCCTTCCAATTGATAATTATAATCTTCCATTGGTTCTGAGAGATAGTTGGACAAGTCTTCATAAGTCATTTCTGTTCCCATGAAGCGATCTCCTTTTTTAGAAGCTGATATTTTTTTTGCTCTTCGCAATGCAGGAAGATAAAGCCATTGATCGTCAGCTTTGCTTGAATGCTGAATAGTCAAACTTGAAGTTCCGCTAATGTCAGCTGGGCTAACGAACTTGAGTAGAAAGTTGTAAGTATTTTTTGAAGCATCTTTTTGAAAAATATATTGTTCCAAGCTTCGCTCTTGTACTCTCCCTTTTTTGCTGATATTTTTGTACCTGATAGTACTTTGCAAATCTTCGATGGAAGAAGCTTCTTGATATTTTTTGATGATGTCAAAAGCGTTATTTGACGATTGTCCATACATCAAAGCAGAGGAACATAGGCATACAATGCAAATTATTATTCTCATGATTATATTTATTTTAAAAATGTAAATGAATTGTTATAAAATCTCAAGACGCACGTTTACTAAACTTTAAAAAGTTTAGTAAACGTGAATTTTAATTTTTTAAAATAAGATTCTTAGGTTGCACAAGAGCTGGAGTTAATTGTGATTCTTTTTTTAGAGAAAAAAGAATAGGAAATATGACCAACGTATTGATGTAAATCAACAACATCGAAAATGCCAACAACCATCCAAAATGCTGGACAGGAAGGAATCCTGAAAATGATAAGACACTAAATCCAACAATATTAGAAACGGCATCATAAGAAATGGCTTTCCCCGTTTGACCACAAGTATTGAAAAGTGCAGTTTTGGTTCCTTGCGATTCATATTTATAAAAAGAGATCAGATAGTGAACTGAAAAATCAATTCCAATTCCCACGATCATCGCTGTCAATAAAGAAGTACTAATTCCTAAACGCATCCCCATGAGTCCCATAAATCCAAAAACCATAATTAATGAAAATAGGATTGGAACTAATGTGTAAATGCCTTTTTTGACAGATCTAAAAATAATTAGAGTAGTCAATAATAAGATAATCAATGCCACTATAATGTTTTGGATTTTACCAGTCACAATATATTTTCCTAAAGAAATACGATGCATCACATCTCCTCCAAACTTAATTTCAGCATTTCCTTGAAATTGATCGGCAAATAAACCTTTAATTTTTTGGTAAGTAGCTAGATGTACCTCAGGACTAGATGAAGTCATAAAGACTTGCAAATGTGCTTTTTTATAATCTTCATCATACAACATTCCAGCTTCGCCAGGAGTAGCAGATAGTTCATACATCATCAGATACTGTGCAATTTCTTCATTTGTCCAATTAGTTTCTTTAGTTTCGTCATTGAGGTTTTTAGCAATATGCTCTACCACTTGAGTGTAAGAATGAATTCCTCCGATAGCTCCAAGCGCAGCTACTTCATTTTGAAACTGAAGTAATTGTTGGTAGAACTTTTCATCTTTAATATTCTCAAAACTACTAGCATCCACCATTATATCCATCACTCGCACACCATCCAATTTATCATTAAAAGTTGTGGCAGCAATACGCCCATCATGGCTTTTTGGAAAAAACTTCATGTAATTATCGCCTACCTGAATATGGCTAGCTTGCCAAATTGCAGCAACTGCTAAGAACATATATCCCGCAATAATTGGGGTACGATAACGTAAGGAAAATTCAGTAATCTTCCTTGTAAATAATCCGATACGATTATTAAGACCATGTTCTTTTAGTTTTGGTTTTTTGATAAACATACAGAGGCTCGGAAGCAACCATAAACAAATAAACGTAGCGTAAGCAAATCCAAAGGCACCAATAATTCCAAACTCTTGAAGTGATTTAATTTTGAAAATCAACAAACTCAATGAACCCAAAGAAGAAGTAATTCCTGTAATAAATATCGGAGAAGCAATTTTATTTAAAGTAGCTTCAATCAACGCTTCCTTTGAATCATACTCATCTGCCAACCGATAAAAGGCATGCATAAAATGAATCCCATAGGAAGATGCCACCGCAATCATAATTACAGGCAAAGCATTCGAAACTACTGTAATAGGCAAGCTCAAATACCCCATCGTTCCCATCGTCCAAATGATACTCATGATGACCATTGCAACGGGAAGTAATACGCCTGCTAAAGTCCGGAAGCAAATAAAAAATCCAATAAAAATAAATACGATTGCAATAGGTATGAATTTTCGGGAATCACCACTTATTCCTCGCTGTACATCTTCCACTAAAATTGGAGCACCTGTGATATGAATTTTTCCAACACCTTTATAATTATTTTTGATGTCTAAAAGTGCATCATACACTTTACCACCAACAAAGTCATCATCTAGAGGTGCTGCAACCACCGTAAGTGAGCCATCTTCGCTAACCAAACTACCTGAGATGATTTCATTTTGAGCAATGTCATTTTTGAGTTGTTTCCACTCATCAGTCGAGCTAGGAATTGGATCTAAAAATCCATCAGATGATAATCCCCAGTCTCGGTTACTGACATTTTCAAGAGTTGCTAAACTCTTTACCTCGTCTCGCAAAACAAAAGGAACTTCTTTTAATTCATCAGTCAATTGAATGATTGCTTGAGCAGCATCTTCTGTATAAATCGTATTAGTTTCTAAGCCAATCATGACCATACTTCTATCACCGAAAACATCTTTTACGGCTTCAATATTTTTATTGATTGGATCATCGGTTGGAAGTTCTCCTGCAAAACTATTTTTTTGATATAGAGATTTCATACCATTGCCAAATAGGCAAGTAATTATAATAAAGATCAGGAGTGTTGATTTGGGATGAGTATAACTCATTCTTAAAAATTTGTGCATTGCTTTCATTTTTTTCAAAATTATTTATCATCGTCTTGTGAGAAGGGAGGTAACTAGGTGACCTTTTACATTAGGATAATTGTACTTAATACATGTATTGATAAATGAAAAAAAAGAAAGGTTAACAGAGAGAGGATGTTTTTTATAAAAAAAGAGATTTATAAAAATAATAGATTGGAACAAAAGGAAGAGATTGGAAAGTAATAAAGATTAATTGCTATATTCAAACAACAACTAATTCGTTTATCTCCAAAAAAAAAATTATTTTTTATCAAAAACCGCCCGAGCAAAAAACACTACTCCTACAAATACCACTACCCCAATTCCCAAATTCCAATGCGGCGAAGAAGACAACTCAATTTTTTCCATATCACCTGTAGCAACGAAGCCAGCCCAGTAGAAAGGATGTTTTTGTTCAGGAGTGATCGCTTGATCTAGATAAGCTAATTTAGCCCGACGAAGTGCACTATCTTTAGTATCTCCTTCTTTTAGAAATTGGTAAAAACTCCCCATGATTTTTGAAGTGGCTTCATCAGGGACTTTCCATAAACTCATCACGGTCGCAGGAACTCCAGCATAGCGAAATGCTCGCGACAAACTCATTATCCCCTCTCCTTTTTTAATAGTGCCGAATCCTGTATTACAAGCGCTCAACACAGCTAAGTCCGCATTTAATGGAAGGTTATATAATTCTGCAGCGGTGAGAATTCCATCATTTAAAGAATCATTGGCGGTATTAAAAATAAAGTGAGAATACATTGGGTTCACATCATCCATTTCAGCATGCATGGACAAGTGCAATAATTTATAATCCGAAGCGAGATTTCTAAACTGCGATTCAGTAATTCCTTGTCCTGTAAATGCATCTCCTTCAAAAAGTTTTGCAATCAACTCTGCTTCCTTTTTTGCACCTGGCAGATCAGAAAGTGTTTTTCCAACTCGACTTCTAAGTACTTGTGCAATCAATTGATTATTCTCCTCATATTGTGGCGCAAAGGTAGCAATGGACTTTGTCCCCTTCCGAAAATCATTGTTTTTTTGAGCTAACATCAAATGTGTAGCATAGGCATAACTGATGTCATAATTTTCGATAAGTAATTTAGAAGGATCATCTGGCGATGCTAAAGTTTCAAAAGGTAAATACCCTAACCACGAATCTGGAATGATCGTTATCTTTTGTAAGTTGCTATTTTTTGAAAAATGCTGAAACGATTTTTCTAACAAATGATTAGAAATAAAAGCTCCTATTTTTTCATCAACCGGCCTACTAGGATAAGCGAGATTTTCGCAGTAAGTCAAAAGCTGATCTTTAAAATCAAAAGGTAAATCAACTCGATCAAAATGATGTTGATTTTCAACAAAAGTAAAAATGTACAAACTAGAATCAGCAATAAAATACTCAATAGAAGCAGCATTAGTCGAAGCAAGTTGTTGACTAATTTCTACTAAACTAGGAATAGGATTTCTCTCAGAAGATTGCGATGCTATAAACGTTTTTAAAGAGTCTTGAAAAGCAAAGTAAATCTCTTTTGATTCAAATCTTTTTTGATTCAAATCTTTGATAATGGAATCGTTGGGCTCTTTTTGTAATTCTTCTCGATACAACAATTTTTCATAAAGATCAAAATTACCTCTAAGCAGTTGGTCCCTTTCTAGTATAGGTTGATCTAAATTCGCCATTGCTTTTTGACGATTTTTTTCGAAGGCTTCCATCAGAATTAAGCCCTTCGTTTTTTCTGCAATCTGAAAAGCCTCTTCCAAGTATTTTTTATCATTCGTCTCATCATAAATCTCTTTTAAGATGTCAATTGTGTTAGCAATAACATCAAAATTCCTTTCCAAAATAAACTGACGAGATCCTTCCGATTGATAATTTTCTCTTAATTCAAATAATACTTTAATCGCTAGTTGATATTGGTAGACAGACTTCTCTAAATAAGTGAGATTTCTTTCATTGTTATATAAAGATTTATAAGCACCAGCTTTAACTTTCAAGAGATCAACAGTAGCTAAATAAAAACCTTCATCGATAATACTAACAAAACTATTTTCATCAAACTTTAAGTTATTCAAAGAACTATCCACTATGGCAATCGCTTCTTGTACTTTATTTTGTTGTAAAAACATTTCCGCCTTACTTATTTTCCAAAAGTAAATCTCAGGCCGATTCCAAGAATTATTTTTGATGAGGTCTAATGCTTTATCGATGGTCGCAAGTGATTTCTCAAAATTATTTTCCTTGCGATATACTTTTGCTTTACTTGCAATAATAGAGGAAACGTAGGGATGATTTGGACTACTCGCTTCAAAGTTTTCGATAGCAGCATCAAAATGTAAGATCGCTTTTTGTCGATTCCCCTTTTCATCTTCTATTGATCCTAAATGAGCAAAGGCTCTTCCTATTTTGGAATGCTTTTTTGCATAAAAACCTTGATAAATTTCAATAGCCTTTTCTGCATATTGTTCCGCTTTTTCAAATTCTTTTAAATACCGATAACATCCTGCCACATTCATATAGGCAGTACCTAAATTTGGTGGATAATCTTCATATTTTATTTTTAGGTCTAATCCTCTCTTGTAATACTCCAATGCACGTTGATAATCTCCTTGATTACGATAAACAATCCCCATTCCGATTAAGCTACTAGAAATAGAGTTGGAATTTTGGGTTGTGGCTTCGTATACCTCTATTGCTTTGGTATAATAGGTTCCTGCTTTATTGAAAGCTCCTAACGACAATGCTATATTTCCAAGATTATAATAATTATCCGCTGTACTTTCAATAAGAAAATTATTGGCTTTATTGATTGCCAAAGCCTTTTCATACTGTATAACTCCATTATTAAAATCACCCATTTGCTTGTAAGCGATTCCTAAATTATTATAAAAGGCTGCAATTGCGCTTGGAGGTGTATCGGGGTTTGATTCTAAAATAGATACACCTTTTTTGCCCTGAATAATAGCATCCTTAAAATTACCTGCTCTCCTTTCAGTTTTTAGCAAAACCAAATAAGCATGTCCCAAATGAATATTATCGAAACTGATATGAGGTTGTGTAAATTTGATTCCTTCATTTATCTTCTCTATGGCAATCTTATAGTTTCTTTTTCTCCTTTCAGAATCCCCAAGTAGATGATAGGCATGAAGAATTTGCTCATAATCTTTATCATTTAATTCTTTTGCAATTGAAATAGCTTTAGCCAACTCGGGTACGACTTCTTTATATTGACCATCCTTATATAGAGCTCTACCTTTCAAAAAAAATAAAGTAAAACCTTGTGTACTATTTTCATCTTTGATAACCTGAGCAGCAGTCATGCATTCTGCTAAAACATTTTCAATATTGAACGTAGAGTCACTATCCATCGCGTTTTCAATACGTTGAAAAATGTTATTGAGCTCTTGATTAGGAGATTGGGCATAAAAAAATTGAAGACAGCAAAAGCTAAGGCAAATGGCGATAGTGTTTTTCATTTTATATTTCCAGATTGATTCGGCGATTATTATGATTTGAATCATCACAATATGTTTTATCCAAAATACTGTTCTTTTTTCTAAAATTAAAACTAGAACATGAAAAGGAACAAATAAATGTACTAGTCTAGAAGTTGTTTAAAATTAATAGGTAAGAATAGTAAAAGGTTAACCTAAATATTGATTTTTTTTAGTTATCTAAAAACTTTTTATATTTAGCAAATATTGTAATTATATTGACTTGAATGGAAAAAAAAAAGAGTAATTACAAATAATTCTATATTGAAGTTAACCTTTATACTTTCTCAAATATAAATGGAGGAAAATCCCATTAAAGATTCTCAACAACTACTAGAAAAAATCAGAGTAGAAGGTATGTCTGCTTTGGAAGAAGTGTATCGTGAATACAAAACGGATTTTTTGAATTTTGCGTTTCGGTTTGGATTATCCGAATCAGATTGTTTGGATGCTTATCAAGATGTGATGATTGCATTTTATGAAAATGTGATGGAAGGAAAACTAACAACTTTGACTAGTAGTTTGAAGACTTATTTGTTTAGTATCGGAAAATATAATTTACTCAATCAACTCAAAGCTAAAAATCGAATAGTCAAAACAGAAGAAATATTTCCTGAAATAGAAGCAACTGAAAATGACTATTTTGAATCGATAGAACTTTCGCATCGACAGCAAGTGATCGAGACTGCTTTTCAACAATTAGGAGAGCAATGTCGTGAGCTATTAACGTTATTTTATTATCATCGTTATCCTATAAAAAATATTCAAGTTGCGATGAATTACAGTAATGAAAATACGGTAAAAGCAACCAAGTCGAGATGTATGAAATCATTAAAATCCATTTTAGAAAAAACTGAAATTTATTAATTAGAAAATTTACCAAAGCCTAATCTATCTAATGCCACTAAAAGATATAGATCACCAATTAATCGACAAGTTCCTTCGGGGGCAACTAGATGCTCAAGAGCAGGAATTGTTTGATAAAAAACAAAGTGATGTTGATTTTAAAGAAGAATTGACCTGGCGAAACAATAGCCTCGCTGTAATTAAAAAAAATGGTCGGCAAGATTTAAAAAAAAAATTACAACTACTGGATAAGAAAATAGAGGAAGAAAAATCTGCTTCCCAACCTACTCCTACTAAGGTTCTAAATATTAATCGTGGTCGTTGGTTAACCATTGCAGCGACATTATTGATTTTGGCAGGAATGTTTTGGTGGTGGAATCTACAAGCACCAGATTCGGAGGATTTATTCGCTCAATATTTTGAACCTTATCCAAACGTCATTGCTCCTATTGTAAAAAGTGATGCTCCTGAACTAACTGAAGTAGAAAAAGCCTTTCAAACCTACGAGAAAGGGTTCTATTCACAAGCTATTCCTCTTTTAAAAAAATTAAATACTCCTGAAGCTAAATTTTACTTAGGGGTTGCCCAACTCACTCAAGGAGAAAATAAAGATGCCATCAATCACCTTAAATTTATTGCTACTCAATCTGATAATCGTTTTCAACATGCTAGTCAATGGTACTTGGCCATGGCTTATTTTAAGAATGATCAACCAGACGAAGCGAATGAAATGCTAAAATTAATTCGACAAAATCCTGAGCATATTTTTTATAAACAAGCGGGTGAATTAGTAGAGTAGGAAAAGATATACTAAATGGTGAAAAGAAATGTAGGCGAGTAAAAATTTAAGACAAGATTCCACATAAAAAAAGCCCAAAAACGTGATGTTTTCGGGCTTTTAATAATTCTGAAGAATTTTAGTAACCGGCCCGGGGTTCGAACCCGGGACCCCTTGATTAAAAGTCAAGTGCTCTACCAGCTGAGCTAGCCGATCATAAATTTGTGTGCTTTTCTTCTAAAGCGCTGCAAAGATACTAACGTTTCATATAAATGCAAGAATTTAAAAATCTTTTTTAAAAAAATTATTACGAAACAAATTTAGGTGTTTCGGATGACTCAATCGCTGACATAAATAAGTCAAAATCTTTATAATCCGAAATAATTGTTTGCGCTCCTAATTTTTTCAAAACATCAAAATCTCCTTCTCTTCTCACTCCTATAAATGGTAGGTTCAAATTTCGGGTTGTTCGTACGTCCCAAGCTGCATCGCCTACATAAACTATCTTTTCAAAAGTCAATTCCTTTGAATTGGTTTGCTGAAAAACACCATTGATTATATCCTCTCGAGTTGGATTTCCATCAGCAAAACTCATATGCAAATCCGAAGTAGGTATGCCTATATGATTTAATTTAACCATAGCTGGCCTTCGCCAACCTCCTGTCGCAATTCCTACTTCATAAACATCATTTTCCAATAAATGTTCAATTGTTTTTCGAGCATTTGGAACTTCCTTGAATTCATACGGTTGTTTTTCTCTTTTCACTTGAATGGAAGCCACATATTCATTTTGAAAATCATGCATTTCTTCATTTGTTGCTTCTCTCTGGAAATGATTTTGAATAACTGTTTTAAATATAGTATCATCAGTTACATGTGGATATTTAGACCAATCAATTGAAGGGAATTTGGATTGATATACTTTTTCATAAGTGTCTGCAAAGCATTGACTATCTATTCTATTCGAATATAAAAGTGTTCCGTCGATATCAAAAATGATCAATCTTTTTTTCAAAATATATTCTTCTTTTTTTATTTTTTTAAAACCAAAACAATTTAACTGTCGAAACAATAGCGAAGCGAAACTGTTCTAAATATCTAAATATTTTTCACTCTTCTTCTTCATTTTCCAAATCCCAAAAATCAAATTCTAATTGAATTCCTCCAACCATTTTTTGATCCTTTTCCAAATTAGAAACTTGCACTCCAAGTAATCTCACTTCCTGAAATTCATGAAAATGTTTTTTTAATAAATCAGAAACAATAGATAAAAATAGCTCTCGATCTTTTGGTTCAGAGTTAAAAGTTTTGCTTCGAGTGATAGATTGGAATTCAGGTGTTTTTGCTTTTAAAGTAATCGTTCGACCAAAATTTTTTGCTTTTTTCATGTAGTCAAAAACCTTTCCCGCAATTGGAATTAATTTTTCCAACATTCCTTCTTCGGTTTTTAAATCATCAAAAAAAGTGCGCTCGGCTCCAATGGATTTTCGAATTCGATTTGGATTTACTTTTCTATTATCTTCTGCTCGAACGATTCGATAATAATGTCTTCCTGCTTTTCCAAAACGTTGCACGAGTTCGAGTTCTGATTTTTGTTTTAAATCTTTTCCAGTAAAAATTCTCAAGGTGTGCATTCGCTTGGCAGTCACTTTCCCTACTCCAAAAAATTTCTCAACAGGTAAATTTTCCAAAAATAAAATCGCCTCTGGAGGGGTGATTACTTTGATGCCATTTGGCTTATTAATATCGGAAGCTACTTTCGCCAAAAATTTATTAAACGAAACTCCTGCCGAAGCGGTCAGGTTGGTTTTTTCAAAAATCTTTTTCCTTATTTCCTCTGCAATCATCGTAGCAGATGGATTTCCAGATTTGTCAATAAGATGCGGAAAATTATCTTCTTTCAATTCCGTTACATCCAAAAATGCTTCATCCAAAGAAAGTGGTTCAATCAAATCTGTGTACTCTGCAAATATCTCTCGAATCTGATTCGATACTTCTCGATAAACATCAAAACGATGTTTAACAAAAATCAAATCAGGACATAATCGCTTTGCTGTAATGGAAGGCATTGCTGAACGAACACCATATTTTCGAGCTTCATAACTTGCTGCTGCCACAACTCCACGCATGGCAGAACCACCAACTGCAATGGGTTTCCCCCGAAGGTCAGGATTATCACGCTGTTCTACAGATGCATAGAAGGCGTCCATGTCGATATGAATGATTTTGCGTTGAGACAAATTTTATTTTTTCTAATGCAAAAATAACAACCAATCTGTAGAAACTGTTTTTTAAAATAGATTAAATGACTATTCATTTTTGAGCTTGAATTTTAATCACTTGTTCAAAAATAAAATTTTGAACAAAATAAAAAAAGCCTCAATTCCGAATGAAAGTGAGGCTTTTTATTATCACAAATTACAATTAATTCGTTTTCACAAATTTGATTGTTCTAATCGTCTGATCCTGAATTGTTCGTAAATAATATACTCCTCCACTCCAATTTTGAGTAGGCAATTGAATATTATTTTCTCCCTCTGAAACAGAAATTGTTGTTTGGATTAATACTTTTCCAGTCATATCAATCACCTCTACTTCTACATCAGAATTTTCAGGAGAAGTGTAGCGTAAATTAATTTCATTTTGACGAATTGGATTAGGAATTACAGACGCTATAATTTGATCCGATTTGTAATCAACGGCAATGACATCCGCCACTTTATGAGTTCCATCAAAATCAGTTTGCGATAATCGGTAGTAGTTAGTTCCTATTGTTGGATCAAGATGAACAAAACGATAGTCATTTATGGTGGTAGAATTTCCTTTTCCATCAATCTCTGCCAAGAACTCAAAATCGTATCCATCAATTGAATGTTCTAATGTGAAGTAATCATTATTTACCTCTGTAGAAGTTTTCCAATCTAGGAGGATAGATTCATTATTTTGGTTACCGGTGAAGGATAGAAGCTCGATAGGAAGGGCATTTTCAAATATTACGGAATAATCTTGAACCTGTCCTGTAGTGATATTGTCACACGGACCTGAAATACTATTATCTGCCACTATTCTCATTCTAAGAGGAATATTTTCCAAAGGAGATGTTGGAGTAGTCATATCTATTCCCATTCCACTATTTATAGAACCACAATATATAAATCCACCTGTAGTAGCTACTTCTTCTCCACTATCACTAAAATCATTATCATTATTATAATCTATATAAACTCTTACTCCTTCAAATAATGGCCCTGCACTACAATCACCCACACTCATAACAAAGGTATAGGTGGTACTTGCATCTAATGAAAACCGAAGATCGGTATCACAAAAATAGTCAAGATATATAGCCCCTTCATCAGTTGCATTACCTGTATCATGAGTTATTCCAGCAAAAGTTAAATCTTGGATACCTCCTATTCCTACTGAACCAGTTGGGTCACAATGACTACCAGAAGATGCTAAAACAGTTATATAACCTATTTTTGTCTTAGCACTACCAGCACCTGTTCCATTTGTAGCAGTAAGAGTTACGTCATATGTACCTGCGGAAGAATAAGATATCTGCGGATTTTCATCAGTAGAAGAGCTAGGTGTACCACCAGTAAATGTCCAACTCCACGAATTTTGTCCTTCCGTTACTGGATTTTGATTCGAGGATGCATTATAAAATGTGAAAACGTTCCCCCCTTCACATCCGATACGAGGTAACGCATAAAAATCACTAACGGGTACTGCTGCTGCACAGGATCCTAAACAACTGCCCGAAGCAGAAACTATGTGAGCACTAATATCTGATTGAGAAGTTGATGACCACGTATCAGTATCTCCACCTATAGAAGAAGACATAATAAAACCAGATCCTCCATCATGAGTCCCATCAAAATTATGACCAATTTCATGGGTTGTTAAAACCTTTAATCGCCATGCAGTCATAGAATAATCTTGTAATATGTGATATCTAGAGAATCCACAAACGACACCAATATATGCATAGCCAATCGTACTTCCATCAAGATCTCTATCTGTCCACAATTGTCCTAAATCGTGTGTTGATGAAAAACCACTACCAGCCCATGATCTAAAATTAGGAAGCAAAACATCTGGGTCTGTCGAAGTAGTCCACGGATCACCTCCACTCGTACTAACAACAAAATGTTCTACAATTTTGAATTCCACACCATCATCAAAATTAGTACTTCCGTCCAATTCGTAATTAGCCCCAACATTATTCATTACCGCAGTTGAATAAGCAACTACATCATCTATATCCGATCCTCTATCTTGATAATAAGAATAATCTGTAGCAACAGCTAGTTCTGTTTCATAGCAATTACCCACCAATAGTTTTGATTCTGAATTATTATTTAACTTTTTTGATTTTTGAGACGTTTCTGTTACACCGCAGGAGGCTCCATTTGATTTTACATCGGTAGGTTTGTAAACCACTAATTGTCCATCATTTAAACTAGATTGAAATTTTCTCGCTGGTTCTATAAAATATTCTTCATCGGCTATTCTTATAAAACCATAAACAAAATTTTCTTTTACGGTCAATCGAATTGTGCTACCTGGTTCATCTTTTATATATCCATAAAATGTCATCACATCTGGTTTTGGAAATTCAACAATTCCATTTTCAGTTGCAACTCGTAGTTTATAATTTTTGCTTAAAATTTCATTGGGATATAAAAGCATTTCCCAATCATATTCATCATTAAACTTTAAATTAACTTCGTTATTAAAGTCAACACTCTTTAGATGTGAATTTAAATTTGATAAATTTAAATTGAATAATTTAAACGAATTGAAGTGAGGGTCAAAATCAGTTTTTTTTGCCAAGGAAGTTACCTCTGTTGCTTCAAACAAATTGGATTGTCCCAAAGTCATTGAAGTATACATTAAAAAAAAAAATGCAATTAGCGCTATTTTTTTATTCATATTTTTTTTTGTTCATACTGTGAGTAAATAATTTTCATCTCAAAAACTGCCTTTGTTTTTCCAAAATCATTATTTGAAAAAAATAAAGGTAAATCTCATTATTAACTTTAAAAATCTGCGACGGGAAATTTATTTTATAAATCAACTTAATAATTGATCGTGATTATATTCAATCAACTACAATATTTATAAATGTTTTTTTTTATAAAGTGAACTTTTTTGAATACTTGTCCCTAAAAAAGAGAGCCAAGAACTAAGATTGGGCATAGCCTTGACTCTTCTAAACGGTTATTGGGAATACATCTTTAATTCTTTTGGTTTGATTTGGGGTATTCCACTAATGCGAAAGTATTAACAGAGTAATACTTTTATTTAAGAAAATATTCGTGGGAAATTCATATTAGACTATAGATCAGATTGGGATTATTTTCATATAATCACTTCAAATATACAAAGTATTTATAATAAGCCAAAATAATTTGAGAAATCTGTTAACGTGACTACAATTATTCAATACAAAACTTTAGTTAAACTTTTATTTTTTTGATTGCTAGACAGAAATACTCACATCATTCTCACTCCTTTCTTTTTCAACAAGAATAAAATAAAAAGTCAATAACATGGAAATACCTAAATAAACCATCACTAAAATTGAACCTCCTGCGAAGATTTCATCTAAATTATACCATGCTCCAACTTGATAAATTATCCATGAACCTAAAGCGAGTTTGATAACTTCTGCTGGTATAGCAAATACATGTCGATCCATTAATGTCGTGTATGAAAATACAGAAACGAATAAAAAGATGGAATACCACATAATGTCAACTGCTTCAAATTTTCCAAATTGAGTCAACAAAAAGTACATCAATAGATTATGAAAAATCAGTTGAAACCACGACCAACCTTTTAAAAAGTCAGAAGCATTGGAATCATATTTTGAGCGAGTGTGAACTCCATCAATGGTGATTGGATATTTTTCTTGCACATCTTTTGGTCGCCATCCTGTAGGCATAAACCAAACTCTAATTTTATCCATCCAATTATTTGTTCTCCAAGCATCCTTTAATATTTGCCAAGCATGTTGATAATTTATCAAAACTGGATTCCAAGTATTGGCGGGTTTTAGTGTTCCATAAACGGGTGGTTCTTCCTCTAACTCTTCTTGAAATGTTCCAAACCATTTATCCCAAATAATAAATATTGCTGAGAAATTTTTATCAATGTAAATATCATTAATCGCATGATGGACTCGATGGTGAGAAGGTGTCATCAATATTTTTTCCAAAAATCCCATTCTGCCAATGAGTCGCGTGTGATACCAGAACTGAGCAAATAAATGAATCGGAGCTGTCACCAAAATTACCTCATAAGGAATACCAATAAATGCCAATGGAATATATAAGAAAAAGTAAATTCCTACTATCGCCGAAATTTCTTGACGTAAGGCACAGGACAAATTAAACTCTTCGCTAGAGTGATGAACGATATGTCGATTCCAAAAAATATTAATCGAATGATTAAATCGATGCGCCCAATAACTGGCGAAATCAGTTCCGATAAATGCGATAAGAAACAACCACCCGGTAGACTGAATATCAAATATCCCAAACCTAGATTCCATCCAACCATAGGATACCAAAACAATCGATAATCCTAATAAATTTTTCAACGTATTCGTCATTCCTGAACTTAAGCTCGAAATGGTATCCATTGCTCGATTGACCTTTCGCCCCATCATTCTTGCTGCGACAGCTTCAATGATTACTAATAATACAAATCCAGGAATGGCATAAGTTAATGCCGTTGCGTAGGCTTCCATATTGTTATTTTTAATTAATAAACGTCAACTAATTTAATAATTTATAAAGTAAATATAGTCCACCAAGAAACATTAGAACCGTATACCATGGTAGATTTAATCCATTTCCTTTTCTTGGTTTTCGTGGAGTATTCCTTCTTCTTACAGGTTGCATTTTTGGCTGAGGCGGTGGTGTTTCAAAATTTTTTGAAACGTTTTCTTGAGAAGGCTGCAGAGGTGTTTCTTGTCGATACTCTGTCGTCCTTTCAGGGCGGTGGTAAGTTTCATTCGAACTTTGAGTTGATGAATCTTCCTTTGGAGGAGGAGCTGGTTTTTCAGCTTTTACAAATTTCTTCATTTTCACTTGGAACATTAATTCATCCCCTTCCGAATGATCCAATTTTACTCCTAATAATCTTTTTGCAACTCCAAATGTAAAGTTTTCCATCAATTGATTTTCCTCAAACCGATCACTTTCTGCATCTCCAAACTGCCAATAATCCACTCCATTTTCATTCTGTTTGGCATCTTTATAAATTTCCAATTCTTCTTCAAATCGTTCCCCCGATTCCATTCGAGGCCCATCAAATGAAACGATTTTATGTCGCACTCGATCACCATCTTTATTTAAAAAATAGCCATGCATATTAGTGGTACTTTGGCAAAAAACACCCATAACTTCTCCTTCAGGACACAGTTCGTGAAGATTGTTTTCGATCCCTCCTCCCCCATCAATGATGGACATCAAAATATATTCCGCATCCAAAGTCAAAATAATATTATCA
>CAJQQY010000019.1 GCA_905480595.1 uncultured Saprospiraceae bacterium
TACTTATGAATGGATCGGACCAAATGGAACATCGATTAGTAATCCTAGTCCAGATGGAGTTCCAGCTGCCCCTGGAACATATACTTGTATCGTAACTGATGCAAATGGAAATACTGCTTCTGCTAATGTTGTTGTGGTTAACGATCCAAATACAGGTAATGGTTGTGTGTTTGCTTTTTCAGTAAATAAAACCAATGAGTCTGGTTGTGATTTTTGTGATGGGGAAGCACAGTTAATTGCCAACTCTCCTTTTTCAAGTTCATTTAGTTATTTATGGTCAACAGGATCCACTTCACAAACTAATACTGGATTATGTTCTGGTACATATTCGGTCACCGTTACGGATTGGTTTGGGTGCACAAGTTCTCTTGATTTCCAAATTAATTGTCCAGTAGGTTCTTCCATGTGTCCTGCGACTTCCTCACTTTGTATTGATATATTGGAAAATCCTGATGCTGACTTTACGACTATTCCAGCTGCAGTAAATGGAGTGGTGAGTATTTGTGAAGGAGGGACAGTTGTGTTTAATAATGAAAGTGAAGGGGCTAAACTATATGAGTGGGATTTTGGAAATGGAAATTTTTCGACAGCGACTAATACGGAAGAAACTTATTTGACAGCAGGAACCTATGAGGCATATTTGATTTCGAGAAATGATTGTTATTGTAGTGATACTACTTTTGTTACGATTGAAGTGACCGATGCGATTACTCCTACTTTAGAATGTGTAGGAACCATTTGTGAAAATACGACTGTTACTTATTCGACTGATGCAAATTGTAGTGGATTCAGTTGGACGATAACTGGTGATTATAATATTATTGATGGAGGAGCTGCTGCTGATAATTTTATTACCATTGAATGGTTGAGTGGGCCGGAGGGAATTATTGAGTTGGAAGTTTCGGGTTGTTCGGGAGGGAATTATTGTCTCGAACCAACTATTGAACTCGTACCAATTATTTCTGATAATGCAGAAATCAAAGGCCCTGAAAAAGTGTGCCGAATGGATGAGTCTACGTATTATATTGATGATTATTCTGCGACTGACTTTATTTGGACGGTGACGAGTGGCGGAACTATTTTGGAAGGACAAAATACTAATAGTATCAAGGTAAGATGGGATGGACAAGTTTCTCCAAATATCCAACAGGTCGTTTCTGTTGATTACGATAATTGTTATTTAGGGTGTGGAGGAAGTGATACGAAGGATGTATTTATTTTGCCAGACCTTTATTTGAAAGGAGATATTGAAGCTTGCGAAAATGGAATGAGTGTTCATGAAGCGAAAAAAGATATTGTCGGTGTCAATGATGTGATGTGTGATTGGACAGTTACCGCAGGAGATGGAACAGTAGTATTTACTTCGGCTGCATCGACGGATCAAGTGAATTTGGATTGGAATGTAATTGCGACTCAAGGAGAAGGAAGATATGCAATTCAAGCAATTCCTACTAATCCATTGGAAGTTTGTACCCCTTATTTTACAAGTTATATCAGTATTGTTGAACCACCTGTTGCACCAACTTCGATTAGTGGAATTACTCAAGTTTGCCCAGGAGAAGTTTACACTTACGATGTACAAACACCTAACACAGATTATATTTTTAAATGGACAATTAATGACGGTGGAGCTATTTCTAATCAGGAAGGAAGTTCAATCAATGTTACCTTCGGAAATACACCTCCTTATATTTTATCAGTTACGCAAACGAGCACGGATGGTTTAGCCTGCGAATCTGAAGGAGTTGATTTAGAAGTTTTTCCATTGCCTGCATTTACTGTAAATGGAGATGGAGATGTTTGTGAAGAATCAGAAGGAACTTATACCGCTGATTTTTTCCCAGGTGTAAAATATGAATGGAATATCGTTCCAGCCGATGCAGGAACAATTCTTTCAGGAGAAAATACAAATACAATTGAGGTATTCTGGCACCAAGATGGAAACGCAGATGTACAAGTTACCATGTGTGGTTCCACAGAATCTACTCCAGTAAATATTATTGCAAAACCAGAACCGGTGATTACTGGTGACTTATTTGTTTGTCCAGGAGATGCAACTACAATTGGAGTTGCAGGTACTTATGATTCTTATTTATGGAAAACAGAATCTGGAGGTACGATTACGAATACTCCAACAGCTAATTTGCCAGCAGGTGCATTCGAACTTGTAGTTACCAATAGTTTTGGTTGTGAAAATAATGTTGCATTCGAAATAGAGGGCTATCCTGAGCCAGCCGTTACAGTTTCAGTTCCAGGTAGTAGATTAAGATGTTATACTGGCCCAGATCCAGATCCGATTGCAGAAATTCATGCAACAGAAGTTCCTGCAGGTTATACTTATCAATGGTATATTAATGGAGTACTTCAGCCTGGAATGAATTCATCAGTAATTACTTCGATGGAATTTGGAACATTCCAAGTAGCAGTTTTGGATCAAAATGGTTGTGAAACTTTTTCTAATACAATTACCATTTGGGATTTCTGTGGATCAGGAGGAGGAGTTTGTAATAATCCAGGATTACCTGCAGTATGTGATCAAGGAACAGATGTGCAAATGGCATTTTCGGTAACGAATGAGTGTGATATTTTTAACTTCGAAAACGTCTCACCAAACTTTGTTCCTGGAACAGAGCAATGGGATTTTGATGATATTGCAAGTGGAGTGAATAATAGTTCTGCTTTCCCAAATCCTTCACATCAGTTTTCAAATGTGGGGTACTACATTGTTACTTTGACAGCATTGACTCCTGCGGGAATTATTTGTTATGATTCAAAATTAGTAACCGTTCCGATCTCTCCAGATTTTAGTTTTGGTACTGCATGCGTTGATGAAGCTTTGGCATTTGAAGACTTGACTGGATTCCTTCCAGGAGAGGTGGTGACTAGTTGGACTTGGGATTTTGGCGATCCAACGAGTGGTGCTAACAATACTTCTACAAATCAAAACCCATCACATGCTTATGCTGCTCCAGGTACCTATGATGTTACCTTAACAGTAGGTCATGGAACAGGTTGTACGGCAACTAGAGTCAAAACTATAACTATCGAAGAGCCACCAACGATTGATTTTGATGAGCCAATTTTGAATTGTGAAGGAACTGCTTTGAGTTTTACGGCGATCCCTTCAGCGGATGTTTTATTCTATGATTGGAATTTTGGAGATGCAGCAAGTGGAGATGCAAATACTTCAGAGATTGCGAACCCATTCCACTCTTATGAAAATGCAGGAAATTATAACGTGACTTGTACTGTAACTGATGTTTGGGGTTGTACAGGAACTATTACAAAAGTAGTTACCGTTGCGCCAAATACATTAGTTGGTCAAATTAGCTTTAGTACTCCTTCCCCAATTTGTGAAGGTGATATAACAACCTTGACTGCACCTCCAGGAGGCATCTCTTGGGAATGGTCAGATGGAACATTCGGAGAAAGTATAACAACAGGTGAAGCAGGTGCTTACACCGTTACAATTACAAATAGTATTGGTTGTCAGTATATTCCACCAACGGCTGTATTGGATGTCCTTCCATTGCCATCAGCTACTATTCAAGCGGTAGAGTATGATGAGTTTGGTCAACCTATAAATGTATTTTATGATAATTATTCAACTTGTGAAGGAGAAGATATTTTCTTACAAGTGAGTAATAAAACGACGGATTATATTTTCACTTGGTCGGATGGATTGATTGGTTCTGAAATAGAATATTCAGAAGATCGAGGTAACCAATTGGCTGCAGGAACATACTCCCTTACATTAGATATTTTTGATACATCGACAGGATGTTCGAATACAGTTGGTCCATTTGACATTGTAGTTCATCCAACACCAACTGATATTCAAATCTCTTCAAGTCCGATGTCACCTGTTTGTGAAAATACTTTGACCACATTTACGGTTGATAATCCATCTGTTGATTTGACTTATGTTTGGAATACGGGAGAATTAGGAACAAGTATTCAAGCAAGTGCAGCTGGTGAATATTTTGTTCGAGGAATTACGATGTTTGGTTGCTCAGGTGAGAGTAATAAAATAGACATTAACCAAGGACCTGATTTGAAAAAAATTCCAGATGGATGCCATACTCGATGTAAACCAGATACGATTTGTTTACCAACGATTAATGGGGTAGTAGATTACCAATGGTTTTTGGACGGCACTCTTATTCCTGGTCCAGCTGGAACAATTGGAGATTATGTTGCACTTGAAAGTGGAGACTACCATGTAGTGATGACTGATGCAAATGGTTGTGAGACAACTTCTGATATTTTGAGTTTAGACCTTTACGATGGCTTTGGAACCTTCGAAGGAAATGTTTATATGGATGTAAATGGTAATGGAATTATCGATGGACCAGATACTTTGGTGAGTGGAATTGATATTATTTTAAATAATAATGGAGTGGCAATTGATACTGTTACATCTGGAATAAATGGAAGTTATACTTTTGGCAACATCCCTTCCGTAGGTTATAATTTAGATTTAGACTTGTCTGGTTTGGCAGCCAATGTCATTGCCGTTTGGAATGATATAGATACGACTTTGTTTGGTTGCGATGACATGGAGATTGTTGATTGGTTATTGCAAGTTAACTGTATATCAACTATCACAGATTTTGCAGATGATGTTTGTTTTGGAGAAGTTTATCTTTTCGATAACGTAGCAGTTACACCAGGAGTACCAACTGATTTTGAGTATATAGATGTATTAGGTTGTGATTCGATTATCACAGTTACGATTACTGAATTACCAAATAATAGCTCTTATATTGACCTCTCTTCCTGTGATGGAAATGATGTGATTTATAATGGAGTCAATTATCCATTGGGACTTACGGAAACACAAATGACAACTCCTGAAGGTTGTAATTATATTGATTCAGTTGAAGTAATTCCATTTCCAACAAATTCTACGGTATTGAATTTTGATATTTGTCCTGACGAAACGGTCGAATATGAAAGTGAAGAATATGGTCCAGGTACTCAACTTGATTTCACCTATACAGGTCAAAATGGTTGTGATTCCATCGTAACTTTAATCGTAGATGGTTATCCTGATATTCAATTTGACTTGCAATCTGAAGAACCGTGTTGGAATGGAAGTGAAGGAACAATCACTATCGAGAACCCAACAGGAACAGGACCATTTGCTTATTCTTTAGACGGAAATAACTTCCAAGCGACTCCGCTTTTCGAAAACCTTTTCGCCATGAATTATATGGTTTATGTGCAAGATGGAAATGGTTGTGTGCAAGAACAATCTCTTGCATTACAAGGTGATCCTCAGTTACAAATTAATCTGCCTGCATTACTTTTACCATGTGATGGAAGCGATATAGTTATAGCGCCTCAAGTCTTAGCAGGCGATGCTTCTAACCTAACTTATTTATGGGAGGATGGAAGTACCGAGTCACAGTTGACTGTAAATGAGGAAGGAACTTATGTGGTCGCGGTCAGCAACGAATGTGAGACTGTCGTTAAGGAAGTTCAAATCTCGTACGGAGATGATGATATTAGTTCATACTTATATATTCCAAATGCGTTCTCGCCAAATGGAGATGGGGCCAATGATAAATTCAAAGTTTATCCTTCTCCAAATGTAAGAATCGAATCATTTGATCTTTATGTATTTGATCGATGGGGAAATCATTTATATGATACTCATGATACTTCAGAAGGTTGGGATGGAACATTGAATGCTAAAGTTTTTAATCCTGGAGTATATGTTTATTACATCAGAATAAAAGTCAATAGTTGTGGACGAACCATAGACTTGTTCAAAAAAGGAGATGTGACGATAATTAAATAATACGATTTTCTAAATCGTTAAACAATAAAAAAGAAGTAAGCATTGAATAACTGGAACTAGAAAAAAGGGTAGCATTTTGGAAAAAAATGTTACCCTTTTATTTTTTTGTAAGAAATGAATTTTCGAAAGGAAACGTAAAACGTCAGTTGTGAAACGATCAACGAAATAACCTATTCAATCTCTTCAAATGTATTTCCATTAAACTTAAACTTCCCTCGAACCCAACAATTTTCCCCTTCATCATCTTCACATTCTTCTTCGATGAATTTATAATTTAAAATTTGATTTTCATGATCAAAACTGAAACCAGGAATATCATTATTAAAGCGATAATCAATTTGAAAAGAAAATATTTCCTCCAAATCTGTTTTCCCAGCTTTTAATAACAATGCTTTTTCAAAACGGCATGTGTTGCATGAGATGCCTCCGCCAATTAAAAAATACAGCGTTTCTCCTTCCTTATCTTTTAAATCAATTACATTTCCATAACTAGCTACATCTACTTCCATATTGATCTCTTTTACCATTGGTTGTCCCTCTGGATTTTTCCAATAAAAATAATTAATCGCCATTTTAAATGATCCACCTAAATTTTCTAACCATGAAAAAACGGCAAAATTACGATCGTCAGATTGACCGCTAAAAAATGGAATACTATCTTTTGGAAAATCAACAACCTCTGGCATCTTCAAAATTTCTAATAATTTTTCGCCAACCTTTCGATTCAATCGATCAATTTTTTCCATCCCTCCCTCATCAAAAGGAGATAGTCGATCCAAACTCGATTCGTGAATTTTTAGAATTTTAATTGTCGACTTAATAATTATATCATTATGGCTTTGGGAAAAAAGTAGAAGGGGATAGAGGATGCTTAAGCAAATAATAATATTTTTTTTCATGATGATCTCAGTCTATTTACAGAAAAATACAAAAAAGAAAAGAGGAAGATAAATTTAGAAGGAAAAAAATAGATTAGACTAATCTATAAATAGATAATTACAAATACGTTAGAAGGTGAACTAATTTTTCGAGAAGAATATTTGAAGTGACTTAAGGAACACTATTTAATTATAAAGAAGATGTTTTCTTGGAAAAAAACTAGTTTACTTTGCTCTGTCCATCCGAACGATTTTTGGGAAAAAAGTACCTTCGACATTGACCAATTGTTTTTGACTTTTCATCACTTGATGAATGTCTTTGTATGCAATCGGAGCTTCATCGAGACCTCCTCCAATCAATTCGATACCTTCTGATTTTAGCATTTTTTTCAAAGCGGAATTAGTGATACTTTGTTTGGCTTTTGTTCTGGATAGTTGTCGACCAGCACCATGCGATGCAGAGTTTAAAGAAGCAGGCTCACCTTTTCCACTAACGATAAATCCAGGTGCAGTCATAGAACCTGGAATAATTCCAAGTACATTTTTTCCCGCAGGAGTTGCTCCTTTTCGATGAACCATTAATTCTTCGCCATTGTGAATTTCTTTCCAAGCAAAGTTATGGTGATTTTCGACTTTTGCAATTGGTTTAATTCCCAAAGCTTTCGCCAAGTTGATATGAATTCGATCATGACAAGCCGATGCATAGTCACCTGCCAGATTCATCGCTAACCAATATTCTTGACCTTCTTCTGTGTTCAAGTCTAACCAAGCCAAGTGTTTTACCTCTCGAGGAAGTGGACATTTTTCTTGTGCTAATTTTGTGTAGTGATTGGCAATTGTTGCACCCAAACCTCTTGACCCAGAGTGAGATAAAATGGCTAAATATTTTCCTTCAGGGATGTCTAATTTATTGTCAAATTTCATTTCTACGATTCCAAAATTCACAAAATGATTTCCTGAACCAGAAGAACCTAATTGCCTTTGAGCTTTGCTTTGCAAGTTTTTCAAAAAAGGAATTTCATCAAATTCTTTTCGATCTAAAACATCATGATCTTGGGTCACTCCCAAATCTTTTCCCATTCCAAAACAAGTCCAATCAGTCAAGACAGTTTTTAATTTGTAATTATGTTGCTTCAAGTAAGACTCTGGAATATCGTAAATCGACAAAGCCATTCGACAACCAATATCGACTCCCACAGCATATGGAATTATTGCATCACGAGTCGCTAACACACCTCCAATAGGCAAGCCATAACCATGATGTGCATCAGGCATCAGCGCACCTGCTTCAGTCACAGGAAGTCGCATTGCATTTTTCATTTGAAGGATAGCAGAGTCGTCAATATGTTCTCTTCCGAAAATATTGAAATCCATTGGTTCATCAGCAATCGCAATCTCAAATGTTTTTTTCTCTTCGACAGGAATCAGTAATTGAGCAATATTTCCAAGTGCTTCATGTTCTAGAAAATCTTCCGGTCTCTCTTTTAACTTTTGAAAAAGAGTCAAAACATTTTCCTTCTTCTCATGTTTAAAATGTCGATGAATTGCATCGATAGCCATTCCGATGATCTTATTACTTGGAAACCCGATTTTTCTAATATCCTTTCCTTTAATTTTTAGCTTCGCCAAAATAGTTATTTTTAGTTTGATCAAGAAATGGGTTAAAAAATAATTTCTTGATGTTAAATTTTACAAGGAGAAATACAAAAGAAGCTGCTGAAAAGTTCAATAGTTGTGTATTTGGATACCTTATTTTCAGAAATAACTGCAAAAGGAATTTAGATTAAGACCTAGTTTTTACTCATAAACTAATGAATATTGGTGGTTTTTCCTTTTCTTTGTTAAACTTGATTTAGTTAAATTAAGGATTCAATGAGGGGTGTTTTCCATTGAAAAACGTCATAAAAATAAAATGAATTGGCATGAGAAATATTTTTTCATGATTTATATCATCTTTAATAAATGAAATTTAACCTAATTAAAATCGTTTATTGCTTAGATAGAAAGTTAAACAAACAAACGGCGCACCCACTATATTTTACAAATTTCACAATAATCAACTAATGATTCCTACAGTTAAATTCGCTAGAAAAGATCCCCATAATTTTTTTCCAACCATAAGAAAACGAGTCAACGAGTATTTTGAAAAAAATAAAATCAAGAAAACTGGAAACGGTTTATTGTATTTAAAAACGATCGTTGTCTTCTCATTTTATTTTATTCCTTTAGCATTGATATTCGCTCAAGTGTTACCAGTTTGGGGAGCATTGATTTGTTATTTATTGATGGGATTAGGAAACTCTGGAATTGGACTTTGTGTGATGCACGATGCTAATCATGGTTCTTATTCTAGGATAAAATGGGTAAATACATTGATGGAGTACACCACTAATATGATTGGTGCAAGTTCCTTCACATGGAAAATTCAACATAATGTTTTGCATCATTCGTACACTAATATGTATGAATTAGATGAGGATATTGATGATAAACCATTTTTGAGATTGTCCCCTGAAGGGAAGTTAAAATGGTATCATAAATTTCAACATTGGTATGCACCATTATTGTATTCTTTAGCGACATTAAGTTGGGTGACTCGAAAAGATTTTAAACAATTGATTAATTATAATAAATCAGGAATGACCGAGCGATGTGGTTTTAATCCTACTCGTGAAACGATTATTATGATTGCTTCTAAATTATTTTATTATTTCTATATGCTAGTGCTTCCAATCATGTTGGGCGTGACTTGGTGGGTAGTGATTTTAGGATTTGTTTTGATGCATGCAGTATCTGGCTTGCTGATTACTTTTGTTTTTCAGTTAGCGCATTTAGTCGAAGGACCAGAACATACTGATATTCCTCATGATGGAAAAATGAATAATACTTGGGCAATTCATCAATTAAGATCGACGGCAAATTTTGCTACAAAAAATAAATTAGTGACATTTTTAGTTGGTGGATTAAACTTCCAAATTGAGCATCATTTGTTTCCAACTATTTCTCATATTCACTATGAAAAAATTTCTGAGATTGTAAAAAATGCAGCTAAGGAATTTAATTTACCTTATCATGAATTTGGAAAAGTTCACGAAGCTGTGATTTCGCATATGAAAATTTTGAAGCTATTAGGGCAGGGGGAAATGCAGGTTCATTCAGGAGCATAATTTTTTAATAACCAATATCGAACTTGGACATTGGATATTCCTTGTTCGATATTGGATATTCATTTGATCAATCCTTCAACTTCCTCGCACTTTTAAATTCCGATCCATCTTTCCATTGTGGATATAATTTTTCATTCGCCAATCGAAGTCCCACATTAAAAAATAACTGCGCATCTTCCACCGCACCTTTCAAATCCCAATCACCAGTATATTGATCAGAAGGTTGATGATAATTTGTAGTGGTAAATTCAGTTCGTTTAGACATGGCATATTCTTTTCCTTTTTCACGATGATCGTAACTACCTTTTGCATAAAGAGCAGGTATTCCAACCTTCGCAAAACAGAAATGATCTGAACGGAAAAAATATCCTTTCTCAGGTTCTTGATCAGGTAAAATATATCGGTCCTGTTTCTTCGCTTCCTCTGCTGCAATATCATCCATCTCAGAATGTCCATATCCTGTGATCGTCAAATCTTTCATTCGACCAATGATTGCAGCTCCATCCATATTGATATTGGCGACGGTATTTTTAATTGGATAAATTGGATTTTGCGAATACCAAAGAGAACCTAAAAGCCCTTGTTCTTCAGCCGTTACGGAAAGAAAAATAACAGTACGTTTAGGTTTTTCTTTCATTTCTGAATATGCTTTGGCAATCGATAACATACTCGCAGAACCACTCGCATTATCCAATGCTCCATTATAAATTGAATCTCCATTCACGACTTGACCAACTCCAAGATGATCCCAATGTGCGGTGTAAATGATATATTCATCAGGCGTTTCTGAGCCTGTAATTTTTGCAATTACATTATTAGAGTTATTTTTTACAAAAGTATTTTTAATAGAAGTACTCATGTTCATTCCTAAAGGCATTGGTTTGAAGTCTTTATGACTTGCCTTTTGTAATAAATCTTTTGCTTCAATTTTTGAGTTTAGGAAAAGTCGTTTTGCTGCATCAAAAGTAATCCAACTTTCTACCGCACATCTTGAAGCATTGTCGTCGGTCGATTGCAAAGATAACAGTCCTCCAGACCATGAATTAGAAACCACAAACCAAGGATAACCAGCTGCGCCTTTTTCATGAATCAAAATTACCCCATCTGCATTTTGTCTTGCGGCCTCTTCAAATTTATAATCCCAACGGCCATAATAAGTCATTGTTTTGCCTTTGAAAAAAGTAGAATCTTCTGAATAATAACCTGGATCATTCACAAAAATAACTGCCGTTTTTCCAGTCATATCAATTCCATCGTAATCGTTCCATCCATATTCAGGTGCCACAATTCCAAAACCACAAAAGACTAATTCTGAATTATTGATGTCGATATTTTCTTTGACTTGCTGTGTGAAAGTCATCATATCTTTTTTGTATTCAAATTTCAAATCTTTCTTTCCACCTGTGATAAACATACCTTGAGAAGGTGCGGCGGTGATATCAACAAGAGGAACTTTTTGAAAATAACTATCACCATTCCCAGGTTCTAATCCCATTTTTTGAAATTCATCTTTGATAAAATTGATGGTGATTTCTTCGCCTGGGGAACAAGGTTTTCGGCCAAGAAACTTATCAGAGGAAAGTTCTGCTAAAAAGTATTCGATGTCAGTTGTATCAATTGCATCTGCAGGTGAACTCGTAGAAGCGGTAGTTGACTCTGATTGACAGCTAGTCATGAGAATACTTCCGCTAAGAATTAAGAGTAAAAAAAAGAGTAATGGATTTTTCATAATTATTTTTTTCTTCAAAGAAAAGAAATAATTATGAAAGGGTAGGATTATGATTCTTGTAAAAGTGGTTTAATTACATTTTCAAAAATTCGAACAAAAACACTCCTATTTTCGGTAATGATAGCTCCTTCACCTCGTAGTTCTTGTTCTAATTTTAAAACTTTTCCACTTCGTGTGATTAAACCATTTGTCAACTTAATTTTAACGGGTAAACCTTCTTCACGAGGTAAGCCAGGAAGATCAATGACTTCACCATCCAACTGACCAAATTCTCGATAGGGGAAATTATCTAATTTTAATAAAACTCGTTGTCCTACTTCAATTCTTCCTGAACCTTGAATAGGAATAAACAGTTGAGTAAAATAATTGTCCTCCGACCCTTCGGGAAGGATTGCCATAATTTCTTTTCCTTGTTCGATATATTGTTTTTCACTCCAGTTTTGCACCATAGAAATTTTTCCATCCATGGCTGCGATGAGTAAGTTTTCTTCATTCCATCTGTCTATTGCTCCAATTAGATTGTTGATGCTACTTCGGAGGTTGATGTAGTTTTGATTATTGGTTTCGCTATTGGCACTTTCCACGCTACCAATGTTTTTATTGAGTCCAGAAATTTGAAGCCAGCGAGAATTAATTTCATCTTCAATTTCTTTTACTCTCGTTTTGGCAGCTATCCAAATTTTTTCTTGGTCCTCTAATTTTTGTTCTGAAAGGGTATTTTGGTTTTTTAATGTTCTAAATCGTTCGTATTTGTTTTTTTCTAAATTTTCAGTTGCTTGAGCGTCTTTTAATTTTCGTCTTTGGATATTGATACCAGATTTGATGTTTTGAATCTCTCTTTTTACTTGGGTAATTTCTTTTGCAGCGGCTTTGTTTTGTTCGTAAAATTGAAATTTCTCAAAGTTCGTTTGTACTTCCGCGTATAAATTTTGTAAAGATCCTAGCTCTAATTGCTTAAAGTCTGAGGACAAAAATTCTAATAATTCGAACTGATCAGCATCATTGAGATCTTTAGTAAATTCTTCTAATTCTTCTACATCTTCATAGTTCGCAGCATTTTGCATCAAAACTAAAAGGTCACCTTCTTCCACTTTATTTCCATCTTCAACATGAATCTCTGAAATCAAACCTGATTTTTGAGCATTTACTCTTACAGGAGCAATCTTTGTTGTGATGGCCACCCTACCTCTCACTTTATCAGGATACTGCACCCAAAAACTCATCGCCACCATTGCGAAAACAGCACCTGTTACAACAAGCGTTCCCCATCGCACGATCCAACGTGGTGGAGTTCCGATGATCTCTTGAACATCATCACTTCTAAGTTCTATTCTGTCATGTTCTTCCATTGCTAAATTTTGAATGAACGGTTGATTTGAATTTTAAGCTCCAAGTTCTAATTGGTTTCTCACTAAATAATAATATGCTCCTTTCATTTCTGTTAAATCTTTATGCGTTCCTTGCTCGATGATTTCGCCATCTTCAAGAACGATAATCATGTCTGCATTTTTTACTGTACTCAATCTGTGTGCAACAATCAATACCGTTCTTCCTTCAAAAAATTCTTCTAAATTATCCATCACAATCATCTCATTATAAGCATCCAATGCATTGGTCGCTTCGTCTAAGAAAATAAATTCGGGATTTTTATAAACTGCTCTTGCGAGTAGTAATCTTTGTTTTTGACCTTGGCTCAAACCGATTCCGTCGCCTCCGATTTTAGTATTGTAACCAAGTGGTAAACCTTCAATAAAGGTTTGAGCATTGGCAACTTTTACTGCATGGAGTAATTTCTTTTTATCTACAACTTCATCTCCGAGGGCAATATTGTTGGCTATAGATTCTGAAAAAATATACCCATCTTGCATCACCACACCACATTTTTCTCTCCATATTTTATTTCTAATATTGGATAAGGTCGTATCGCCTAATTTTACATTTCCTTTGGTTGGGGAATAAAAATTCAATAATAATTTGAGCAAAGTTGTTTTTCCACTTCCACTTGTTCCAACGATAGCAATTTTCTTTCCTTGAGGAATCGTCAAACTGATATCTTTTAAAATCATATTTGAATTCGGGCCTCCATATTGGAAAAATACATTTTCCAAAACCAAATCTTTATTCCCAGGCAAAATATTCATTTTCCCCTCCAAATCTTCTTCCTCTTCTTTTGAATGAATTTCATTTAATCGTTCTAAGCTAATTCCTGCATCTTGATATGATTTGATAAAATTCATCCATTGTGAAATTGGTCCATTCAATTGGCCAATAATATATTGAACGGCCATCATCATCCCCAAAGTCATATCTCCTTGGATTACAGCACGAGCGGCAATAAATGTAATGAAGATATTTTTTAACTCATTGATAAAATTGGCCCCAACGCTTTGCATTTGTTCCAATTTCAAATAACTAACGCTGATTCGGAATAGTTTCGCTTGGATGCGTTCCCATTTCCATCGTTTTTGTTTTTCGGCATTATGCAATTTGATTTCTTGCATTCCATTGATCAGTTGGATGAGGGTACTTTGATTATCAGCCATTTGATCGAATCGACGATAATCTAATTCTTTTCGTTTTTTCAAAAAGAATAAAACCCATAGGACATAAAGAACAGTCGCTATTAAAAATACACCTACAATCAACCCACTATAAATGGCTAAAATCGCTGTGAATATCACAAACGTCACCATTGAAAATGCAGTAAATAATGCTGATGAGGTTAAAAAATATTCCACTCGACGATTGTCCGAAATTCTTTGTAATAAATCTCCAATTAATTTTGTATCAAAAAATCGAATGGGCAGTCTCATCATTTTTAATAAGAAGTCGCTAATCATACTAATGTTGACTCGCGAACCAATATAAAGCAAAATCCACGATCTCAGGTACTCCACCGCCGTCTGACTAAAATATAAAACCAACTGTGCAATCAATACCACATAGATAAAATCCAAGTCTTGATTTTCAATACCTGTATCAACAACTGATTGCATCAAAAACGGAAAAGCAATCTGCAAAAATGCACCTGCCAATAATCCAATAACTAACTGCCAAATCAGTCCAGTATAACTTTTGAAATATTTAAAAAGATAGCCAAAGCTAATTTTGTTTGACTTTTCTCCTTCGCGCTCATAGAATTTTGGAGTAGGTTCCAACATCAAAATCACACCAACATCTTCGCCATCTACGGTATCACTCGCCCAACCTTCCAAGAACTCATTCTTAGTGATGGTCACTTTCCCATGTGCAGGATCTGCTACCCAAACTTTATTTTTCTTGATTTTGTAAACAACGATAAAATGCTGCTGTCGCCAATGGGCCACAAATGGAACTGGGATTTCCTCAGGTAAAACATCGAAAGGAACCTTAACCGCCAAAGAATGCATACCGATATGCTCTGCCGCATCGCTGATATCCATCAACGAAACACCTTCCCGATCAGGGTAGGAAATGGATCGCAAGTATTCCGGATTATAGTGTCTGCCATGATAGCGAGCTATCATTCGCAAGGACGCTACTCCGCAATCCATCGCATCTAATTGTTTGTAAAAAGGAAAAGAAATCGGCATTTAAATTGGCTGAAATTTTTTGTTCTCATCAGCTTGATTTTTTCATTTTGTAAGAGAATGGAAAAACCAGGGAGTTGAGAGGTAAAGTTTTCTTTTTTTAATGTGTATTAATCCGTACAATTGACTGGTAATCAATGGTTTACGAAATTCCTGTATGCCGCATGATAAGCTATGATATTATTAGCAATAATTATACCGAAATTCTTTAATATGTCAGGTTTATGTAAAGATTTTTTTTAATGGGTAAATATGAAGAGTGGCATAATTTTTTCAAAAACATTAAATAATAACGTAATTTTACAAAACTTCTTTAAAGTCGTATGATTAAGCTCTTTTTTGACTTTAAAAAATTGTAAAAACGAATCAACAAGAAAGAACCTTTCTAATAAACCTAAAAACCTATTCTAACCTCCTATCTACGGATTTTTGAGTAACATATTTTTATGTGAGATAATCAAACATTATCCATTCTTTTCATTTACCTATATTTTATGCAAAAGATAACCTTAACCGTTTTTAGTATTTTGTTTTTTGGAAATGTGCTGACTGCGCAACGGACTTGGTCATTGGAGAAATGTATTCAACATGTACAGCAGAGCAATGTTACTTCTTTGCGACATGCCAACCTTGAAGTAGCGAAAAACAAAATTGTTTTAGAGAGAACTGAAGCAGAGCGACAACCTGACCTGGGATTCTCGACTAATATAGGTTTGAATTTAGGACGAACGATTGACCCTTCGACTAATGAATTTGGAAATTCATCTACACTTTACAATAGTTTTCGATTAGAAAGTAATTACACTTTGTATGATGGAAATCAGACAAAGAAGAGAATTGAAAAATCAAGTTTAGCGGTTCAATCTGCTCAAGCTGATGCTGATCAATTGGCGAAGGATTTATCATTGAGTGTGTTGCAAGCTTATTTGACTATTTTGATGGCGGAGGAACAATTATCGAATGCGAAGAAAAATTTGTCTCAAACAGAATCTTGGATGCGACAAACTAAAAATCTAGTTAATGCAGGTTTACAATCGTCTGCCGATATGAGAAATGTCGAAATCCAAAAAGCTAGAGATGAACAAAAAATTATTGATCGACAAAATTATTTAGATCGAAGTTATGTGGCGTTGAAACTAATCCTAGAAATAGATCCTTCCCTTTCGTTAAAAATAGTAAAACCTAAAAAAATAGCTCAACCGGACGAGTCAATTCAAAATCTTTCTTTTAGAAGTATTTATGCAAAAGCATTGAGAACCCAACCGGGTGTTGAAGGAGGAGAATTAGAATTGAAGAGTTTGAAATTGGATAAAGCAATTGCGCTGACTGAGAAAAAACCAACAGTAAGTTTATTTGGAGGAGTTTGGACAAATTACTCATCTGCAATTACGGAATTTGATGAATCCAATATTTTCCTTGATACGATAGGATCTACTTATTTTGTTTCTATTCCTGGACCAGATATCGATGTTCCTGCATCTCAGATTGTTGAAGTTGGAGGTGAGTTAAAAAATAAAAAATACCTTAACCAAGTAGGTGATAATTTGGGATATGGAGTTGGTGTAAATGTTTACGTTCCTATTTTAGATAAAAAATCTTCAAAACTAAATGCTGAAATTGCTCAAATCAACTACCGACAAAAGCAAGAAGAAAATATTCAATTCAAACAACAGTTGCGAACGGATATTCAAAATGCGATAGCAGATGTTAAAGCTGCCGTTAAAAAGTTAGAAGCAGCAGAAAAGACTTTGACACTACTCGAAGCATCTATTGTTTCGATGAAAAATAAATTAAGTCTTGGTAATATCAATGCTTTCGAATATAAAACTATTCTCAACGATAGAGATAGTGCTGAGATTGAATTAGTTCTAGCGAAGTACGAGTTTATTTTGAAAAAAATGATTGTGGAATTTTATGAAGGGAAGAAGTTGAAGTTGTAAGAGTCAAGGGTTAATAAATATCGAGTATCCAACAAGGAATATCGATTTAATAATGAAGAAAGCTCTTTTTGCTAAAATGCAAAAAGAGCTTTCTTCATTATTAAGAGGTGGAACACGAAGCCCCTGACTCCACGACATAAAAAAAGGCTGCCCATTATTTAATGGAGCAGCCCCTATTCCAAAAACCGATTATTATAAGAAGTTTAAACCAAATTCATTTTCCACATATAAAAGATGGTCTACATCGAAAGATGCAATAATAATTAGCCCTTAGAATACTTTATTTAGTAGATTGTCGTCTTCGTAAATACTATGGCGTAAAACAATCTTTTTGGAACTTTTCATTTGCGTAATGCAAAAAAATTATAAAGATGGGATTATATATTTGTTGATAGTTTAGTTGTGTAACAAAAATAAAGTAAAATTCATAGAACAATATGAAGAATAGGTAGCTATTTTAAAAAATACCCTAAAAGGGGTATTTTTCATAATATGACCTTTTTAAAAGTAATATTTTATTATATGAACGAGGAATTGATTTTATGTAGAAATCATTGGAAATGATCAGGTTGATAGGATGTGAAAAACGGATTCTTTTCCTTTAAATAAATGAACATTCTTTTTTTTAATGACAAATTGATTACTTAGAAAAATTAGCTTTTAAATTTGTGAGAAAGAAACCTTAATTTTGCAATGAAACAAGTAATTAATTATTTCTAAAAAAAAAAATAAAATCTTACGATGAAAAAATTATTGACCAGTTTATTTATGATTGCTGCTGTAATGATGGTCACGAACAGCGCCGTTGCTCAGATTAATACACCTGCACCAAGTCCAGGTTGTAAAATAGAGCAAGTAGTTGGATTGACAACTGTTAGCTTGGACTATAGCCGTCCAAGTGTGAAGGGACGTGTACTTTTTGTAGATGTTGAAGCATTTGGTAGTATCTGGAGAACAGGTGCTAACCAAGCTACTAAAATCACTTTTAGTGATGATGTAAAAATTGAAGGGAAATCTGTACCTGCTGGAACTTATGCATTATACAGTATTCCTGATCCTGTTGATTGGACAATTATGTTATACAAAGATTTGACATTAGGCGGGAATGTTGCAAAATATAACAAAGAAGAAGAAGTAGCTCGATTCAAAGTAAAAGGATATAAGCGTTCTAATTTTGTAGAATCATTTACTATTGATATTGCAGACATTAAAGATAATGGAGCAACGATGTCTTTGAAATGGGGTAACTGGTATGTTCCTTTTAAGTTAGAAGTTTCTTTCGAAGACAAAGTAATGGAGCAAATAGAATCTGCAATGGCAGGTACAACTAGAGGTGAGTATTACTCTGCTGCTAAATTTTACTATGACAATGGTAAAGACATGAAGAAAGCTCACGAGTGGGTAAAAATGGCGAATCAAAAAGGAGAAAGATACTGGCAGTTAAGATTACAAGCTCAGATCGAAGCTAAACTTGGAATGACTGCTGAGGCAAAAGCTACTATCGGTAAATCTTCTGCTGCTGCAAAAGCTGCGGGAAATGCAGGTTATGCAAAAGCAAATGATAAGCTTTTAAAAGGATTTAACTAATATAAAACGGTTAACTGTGAATGGTTAACGGTTGACAAAGAGAAATCCCGAACCTTCAAAATGAAGATTCGGGATTTTCTTTTGGGAAAAATAAAGTTAAGTATGATTACCCGTTAAAAATTAATCATTCACAGTTACCCGTTCACCGTTATTAAATAATGGTTGTAATAATATACTTACAAATACTACAATCAAACAGCCAATTAAGTTTAACCACAGGTAAGCAAGATTAATTACTTCGTAATAATCTAAGGCAAAGGTTGTCAAAACTACTAACTCTCCAACAAGTGCTCCCACAAAAACAGCTTTGGATTTTACTTTTTCGAAAAAGAATGCCACGACGAAAACTCCTAAAATAGTCCCGTAGAATAAGGATCCCACAATATTTACAAATTCAATTAGGTTTTCAAAAAGCGAAGCGACCGACGCAAATGACAAGGCAATACCTCCCCAAATTAAAGTGAAAAATTTAGCTGATTTTAAATAATGAGCATCTGATTTATTCTTATTCCAAGACCTTTTGTAGAAATCTATAGTGGTACAACTAGCCAAAGCATTCAGCTCCGAAGCAATCGAAGACATTGCAGCTGAGAAAATAACAGCTAGCAAAAGTCCCACTAATCCAACAGGTAAATGTTGGGTGACAAATGACATGAAAACATAATCATTATCTTCCACATCGATTTTTTCACCAGTTCGTGCGCCATAACTTGCCAATAAATTATCTACATCTTTTCTGATTTTTGCATCTTGATCATTTAAATCTTTAAGCGTGATTTGAGATTGATTGATCGTTAATTGATCCTCCGAATTTAGAGCAGAAACCATTGTTCGAATTTCGGTTTGTTTTTGCTCAAAAACTACATCGTACTTAGTTTGTAAATCTCGAAGTTCTCCTTGTGAAGCGGCGTCGGCTTCTATTTTTGCCAAATTAGATGGATTAAAATGTACCGGTGGTTTGGTGAATTGGTAAAACATAAAAACCATAATTCCCACAAACAACACAAAGAATTGCATTGGCACTTTAAAAATTCCATTAAACAAAAGTCCCAATCGACTTTCCGTCAAAGTTTTCCCTGAAAGGTATCGAGCGACTTGAGATTGATCTGTTCCAAAATAAGAAAGAAACAAAAATGTTCCTCCAAATAGCGCCGACCACATGTTGTATTTATTTTCCAAATCAAACTTAAAATCAACAATATTCAACTTGCCCATTTTTCCTGCCACACCTACCGTCTCCGAAAAAGAAATATCAGCAGGTAACTTGGTAATCAAAATGACAAATGCCGCAATCAAACCACCCATAATGATGATCATTTGTTGTTTTTGAGTTTGACTCACCGCAGTTGTTCCGCCTGACATAGTATAAAAAATAACCAAAACACCCATGACCCCAATTGTCCCATTCAAACTCCAACCCAAGACTAAGGATAAAATAATCGCTGGTGCATAAATCGTAATCCCTGCAGCTAAACCTCTTCCAAGTAAAAATAAAAACCCCGTAAACTGCCGCATCCTCACATCAAATCGTTGCTCTAAATATTCGTATGCGGTGTAAACTTTGAGGCGATAAAAAATGGGTAAAACAAATACCGCCAAAATCACCATCGCAATCGGCAATCCAAAATAGAATTGCGCAAATCGCATCCCATCATCAAATGCTTGTCCTGGAGTAGATAAAAAAGTAATCGCGCTCGCTTGAGTTGCCATGATCGAAAGTCCGATCGTCCACCATTTTAGTTCACGATCTCCAAGCAAATAACTTTCGGTTGTTTTGACTTTTCGGGTTTTCCAAAGTCCATAACAAACAATGAACAATAAAGTAAATGCCAATACAGCCCAATCAATAGTGTGCATATTGAAAATTTAAAAAGTAATTAGGAATAATATTTTGTAAGGAAGTAAAAAACAGAAATGAGCACAAAATGCAAAATGAGTACGAAAGCGTACATCTGATTCCACGTTTTGAAAATTGGTGGAGGTGGTTCTTCTTGATGTTGATTTTTCATGTAGATGTATTTAGAACATTTTTTGGAAAGACAAATATAGGAAAAAGGATTATCTAAAGAAGCCTTATAATTGGTTAATGATATCGTATTTTGTACATTAGTTCTAACAAAAATTATTATTCTATTTTTCAAAAAATATATAAAAATGAGACTTACTTATTCTATTCTAATGATAACATTCCTTGTTTTTTTTAGTTGTAAAAAAACGGAAGATGACACTTCTCAAGCTACTGTAATTGACGAAAGTATCGTTATCAATTCAGCCAATTTAAATGATTATAAAGAAAGTTTAAAAGGGATCACTACTATAAATGGGGATGTCGAAATTAACGATATTAATTTTTTGTATCCAGCATTTATGAGTGATGTGGAAACGATTACAGGAGATCTTACTATTAGGAATAATGAAAGTATGGAAAGCTTAGAAGGTTTGGAAAAACTTAGATCGGTGAGAAGTTTAAAGATTTTTAGCAATAATGTTCTAGCAAATTTGGAGGCTATTCGTGAATTAGAAATTAGTCAAGATTTGATAATTGGAAATACAACAGCTACAGATATTCCAGAATTAGATGTGGATATGTTGGCTGGGAAAGTGGATATTTTATCTAATAATAATTTGGTGTCGCTTACATTTCTGGAAAATTTAGTAAGTGCAGATAAACTTACAGTTAAGGATAATGAAGTTTTACCCAACTTTGATGGATTAGAAAAATTGACCCAAGTTGAAGGAGTAACTAATATTTCCAATAATATGAATCTGAATAGTTTGGAAGGACTGAATAACATGGAAAGCTCTTCCTCGATTACCATTTTTTCTAACTTGAAATTGGAAACATTAGACGCGTTAACAAAGTTGACGCAGGTTCCAAATTCATTTCAAGTGACTAATAATTATAATTTAGTTTCAATTGAAGGAATTCAAAATTTGACAGATTGTGCTTCCATGAAATTTACAATAAATTCAACCCTTGAAGATTTTTGTCCATTAAAACCATTTATCGAAAACAACCCTTCAACAACCTTTGAGATTTCTGGAAATTTGGAGAATCCTATTATTCAAGATATTTTGGATGATTGTCCTTGATCTTTTTTGTCAAAAAATGTAGCAATAGAATGACTCTTTTTAATTTAAAATGATGAGAAATTTATTTTACGTAATGTTCATCTCTTTAATCTTTTATAATTGCAAGAAGGATGAGAATAATTTCATTTGTGGAAATAATATCACAATCTGCTAAAGTCCAATTGGACTTTCTTCCACCTCCGTAGACACTTGTTTTGATATACCATTTAGTAATACTGGACAAGTGATTGCAAATTTCAATTACGATTATCTCCATTCTCCAATTTCTAATGGAGTCGTAGATGATGAGTTTATTTTCATACATCATGATTTTGACGAAGAATGGAGAGTATATAAGAGTAACCTTTGCGACGAATATTATGACGCAGGATTCGATATGACGCTTTTAAATAATCCTATACTATTTGATTGGAATCAGAACGATGAATTATTGTTAAATGAAATATCTACATTTCAAGTATGGAGAGTTAATTTTGACGGAACTAACTTAGTTAAAATTACGAATAATGAAGGGAGTTATAGAGGGCCTCAATGGTGTTTAAATGATAGTCTTATTTACTGTGTTTTTAATCCCTACGATTCTACTCATCCGCTTTATCCAGGTAAAATAATTTTAATGGATAGGGATGGAGAGATAGTTTATGTTTTTCCTGAAGGAATAGGCAAAGTTTCATCTGCGATAAGAGGAGATAAAATTTTAACTGGCGCAAATCATACTGGCATTTTTGAATTAGGTTATATTTTGATTTCTACTAAAGAATTTATCTCAATGAAAGAATTTGATATTACTCAGATGAATGGATTTGGTTTATTGGGGTATATTTGGTTAAATGATGAAGAAATTATTTATGCTCTACATAAACAAGCTGCGAGAAAAATAATTAAGTTAAATATTACGACACTAGAGGAAACTCTAATAATGGAAGAAGATTGCGAAAATGTTGGATCAGGCGTAAGTGCTACTTTTCCTAACAATCAAGAAGAAGTATTAATGAGTAGATCAGAATATCGCTATGTGGCGAATCACCCAGACTCTCTATATTACTTTCGAGAAATTATTAAAAAGAATATCGTGACGGGAGAAGAGTGGTTGTTGGATATTGATTTGTAAAAAGATGAAAGCGTTCAGCTTAATCAAAACTGAGCGCTTTCATCTTTTGTTTTATTTCACACTTGCAATCCAATCATTCACCAATTCCTCTAACACAAACAAAGGCACCGCTCCATTCAACAAAACCACATCATGGAAATCTCGCAAATTAAATTTATTCCCCAAATCAGTTTCTGCTTTCTTTCGCAATTCTCGAATTTTCAATTCACCCATTTTGTAAGACAACGCTTGCCCTGGCCAACCAATATATCGATCAATTTCAGTATTCACCTCATGCAATGAAAGCGCAGTATTTGATCCTAAAAATTCTACCGCTTGATCTCGCGTCCAACCTTTTGCATGAATTCCAACATCAACAACTAATCGGCAAGCTCGCCACATTTCGTAAGTCATCCGACCAAAATTTTCATAAGGAGTTTCATACATTCCAGCTTCAATTCCAAGGTATTCAGAGTATAATCCCCAACCTTCTCCGTAACACGATAAGTATGTATTTTTTCGAAATTCTGGGAAGCCTTCTAACTCTTGCGCCAACGAAATTTGCAAGTGATGACCAGGCACCGCTTCATGCAAAGTTAAGGCTGGCAAAACATACAAAGGACGACTTTCCAACTTGTAAGTATTTACCCAATAATTTCCTGCTTTGTGTCTTTTGAGCGAACCACCAGAGTATCGACCACCTGTATAATTTGGTGCAATCGCCGCAGGAACAGGTTCCACTCCATAAGAATTTCGTGGTAATGTATTGAAAAATTGAGGGAGCTTTCCATCCATTTTTTTAGCCAAATAAGATGCTTCTTTTAGTAATCCTTTTGGTGTCTTTGCGTAGAACTGAGGATCTGTTCTAAGGAAGGCGAGAAAGTCCGAAAAGCTACCTTCAAATTTTACATCTCGAATGATTTGTTCCATGTCTGCTCGAATCCTTGCCACCTCTTTTTCGCCTAATGCGAAAATCTCATCAGAGGTCATCGGCAATGTTGTGAAAAATTGCACTCGTTGCTCGTAATACTCTTTTCCTTTAGGTAAATCGCTAGCAATCAAAGAGTTACGAGATTTTGGAACGTATTCCTCCTCCATGAATTTATCGAATTTTTGATAGGAAGGAAGGACATGAGTAAGAATGATTTCCTTGGCTCGATTTTGTAAGTCAGTTTGTAATTCCTCTGGAACACTACTATTCATTTTGGAAAAAGGACCATAAAAACTACTCTTCGAAGGCGAGTCCACGAGGTAAGATTTAATCAATGCTTTGTAGTTCTTGACAATGACTTTTGGTTGTGTAATTCCTTTGTCCATACCTAGCCGCATGAGTGCAATATTATCATCAAAAAACTGCGGAACTGCTTTTAATTTCTTTAAATATTTTTCATAATCATCGGCAGTTTCAAATGACATTCCTCGAACCATGTAAGAAAGATTGGTATAAAATCCACCTTCTGCATTTAGCGGCATCAAGTAATCTTCAAAACCAATTCTGGCAACTTTATCTTCCAATTGATATTTAAAAATATCGTAGTTGATACGATCTTCCTTGGTCAGTTTACTTCGGTCAATGTTAGCTAGTTTTTCTAAAATTCCTTTCCAAAATTCAGCGTCTTTTTTTTCTCTTTCAGGCGTTACATCAGGGAGAAGTTCTGCATCATCATCTTTGCTTCGGAACTTCCATTCTTCATCAAAAATAGCGTGAAGCTCTTTTGATAAATCGTCGTTTTTATTTTCGGGAATGTCTTGTTGGCAACTTGTGAGGAAAACTAAGGCTGCGATGGAAAATAGGAAAAAAAGGTTTTTCATATGTCGTTAATGTTTTGTATTTGCAAGATAAAAAAAATAATGGGGATGGAACATGGATGCCGCGGATCGAGCAGACGTAAGTGGATTTGACGATCAGAAGAGTTATGGGATTCCATCTAATTGTAATTATATAGTAATCGTCAAATCCGCTAAAATTCGCAACATCTGCTGCATCCGTGTTCCATCAAATAGCAATTTTTTCCATCCAAAAACCTATCTTTGCCCCAATGAATTCACAAATAGATTTTATCCAAAAAATTTCAGAAAGTGTAGCCAAAGATACCTTCGTCCGATTGACATTGAGCAAGAATGCAGATCGTTCGTCTTCACTAAAAAAGGTTTTAATCAAACTAGCCATGATTAAAAAGGAATTGCAATATTCCTTCGTTTTTCGACATGAGACGCAAGACATCACTAAGAATTTTTCCCTGAAAAATGGCGAAGAAGAACTAGGGAAATTAATCGGCAACGAATTTTGGATAGCTAACCTATTCACTACCGAACGTGATTTTGTTTTTGAAAAAAATAAAAAAGGGAAAACCAATATTCGAAATGGCAAACCTACTTTTTCCCAAAAACCTGATCGCCAACATGATAAAGATAAATCTGGTTTGATTCACAAAACAACTTACCTTCAGGAACTTGGAATCCTTGATAATAAAGATCGAGTGCAAAAAGGCAAGGGAGATAAATACAAACAGATCAAAAAGTTCGTCGAAGTCGTAGCTGATTTGTTGCGAAAGAATCCACAGATTTTAGCTAATAAATTAACAGACGTAGATGGGCAAAAACCTATGCGAATCGTCGATATGGGTTCAGGGAAAGGTTACCTGACTTTTGCACTATACGATTACTTAGTGAATGTTTTAAACTTAAAAGCTAAAATTACAGGTGTTGAAATTCGAGAAAACTTAATTGAGATTTGTAATAATATAGCAGCTAATTCTAAGTTTGAAAATTTACATTTTGAGCAAGGTTTTATCCAAGGATACGAATTGCCCGAGACTGATATTTTGATTGCTTTGCATGCTTGCGATACGGCTACGGACGAAGCAATTGCCAAGGGAATCAAGGCTGATGCACAATTAATTATTTGTGCACCATGTTGCCACAAACAAATTAGAAAACAAATCAAAGATGACTCTTTGCTCGAACCAATTTTAAATTTTGGAATCTTAAAAGAGCGTCAAGCGGAAATTGTAACCGATACGATTCGTGCATTAATTTTGGAAGCAAATGGCTATAAGACCAAAGTTTTTGAATTTATTTCTATGGATCATACCGGCAAAAATGTGATGATTGTTGGTCAAAAAAGAAAGAAAGAAATAGATCCAACAATATATTTAGAGAAAGTGAAGGAATTGAAAAAGCAATTTGGCATAGATTTTCATTATTTAGAAAAACTTATTCCCCGTTTTATTAAGTAAGAGGATATGTTTATTGCAAAATATCTTGGTATCCTTAATAAAGTTATTTTAATCAATAATAATAAAATGAAATATTTAAATTACGTATTGTTATGTGTTGTTCTATTGGCAAGTTGTACTTCCGAAAAAGCACCAACTTTCGAAACAGGATGGTATTATATAGCAGGAAAGGATCAAGTAGATTCAGTAGAAAAGATAAAGAAAAACTCTCAAGATACTTTCTATTTAAATCCCACTCCAGTTGTTACTGTCCCTCACATTAAAGAGGTAATGATTTATTCAGGGATGGTTGGCAATGAAGGATTGCAAGTGATCCTTAATGAGAAAGGAACGAAAATTTGGGCAGATGCTACCAATCTATATGTTCGAAAATATATGGGATTCGTGATTGATGATGAATTGGTTCATGTGCAAAGGATCGCCATGCAAAACCTTTACGGAACGACTACGGTGAATGAGAAATGGTTCGGTAAAAAATATTTAGAGGATGCAGCTGCAAAGCTTAACCTCCAAATATCTCAGGGTCAACAACCAGCAAAGTCAGAAACATCCAAGAAGTCAGAATCATCAAAATAAGCATCGACCAACTTTTGTTCTTGATGAAATGATAAACGCCAAAGGAGAGCATATTTCCTAAAATGATGCTGCGCAAAAATGAACCTAGATTAAAGGTAATAAATGATAAAAATGAATCTGTGATCCTATCAGAGAAAAAGAGTAAGTGTATTGTATTAAAAATAAGGTAAGCGCCAAAAACAATAAAGGTACCCCAATAAAATAATACCCCAAGATTAATGTCTTCGTAATTTATTCTTTTGATAAAAAAATAGAGAGCGAAAATTATCGATACATAATGAGTTAGAATCGTCGGCAGAATTTCTTGTAGGAGCGATGTTATAGAGAGCCCAATAATCAAAATTAAAATAGCTTGAGAAGCAAGTTTCCATTTGTTTTGTGGAGGAGAAAAGTTGACTGATTCGTCTAGGATGGTTTCGTCTTTCATATTTATTGTTTTTTCCAAAATTAAAAAACCTCTCATACTCTTCCTACCTTTCTCGAAAATATTCTCGTATTTTGTACGCAAATTAAATTTGAATAGAAAATATGGCAACTCCAAACATAAGTTTAACTGTTGATGCAATCGTTTTTGGTTACGAACCCAAAGAAGGATTATCCGTTCTTTTGGTCAAAAGAAAATATCCTCCCTTCAAAGGTCGATGGGCAATCCCTGGTGGATTCGTCAAAGAAAAAGAAAGTCTCGAACAAGCAGTCGAACGAGAACTCGAAGAAGAGACTGGTGTAAAAGTCAACTACCTTGAGCAATTATATTCTTTTGGAAATCCAAAACGTGATCCACGGAGTCGTATCGTTACGATTGCATATTATGGCTTGGTTCGTAGTGCTAATTTTGAATTATTTGCTGCAACTGATGCGGAAGATGCGCAATGGTTTCATTTGAGTGAACTACCCAAATTGGCTTTTGATCATCAAAAGATTTTGGATTATGCCTTAGAGAGATTAAGGAGTAAGGTAGGGTATCAACCCATCGGTTTTAAGTTGTTAGATAAGAAATTTACGATGGAAGAAATTCATCATCTTTATGAAGTAATCTATGGTCGAAAGCTTGATCGAAGAAATTTTAGAAAGAAATTTTTAAAGTTAGAAATACTAGAGGAACTAGAGGAAAAGTCAGGTGGAGGACGTGGGAGACCTGGATCTTATTATCGATTTGATGAAAAAAAATATTTAGCATTAGAAAAGAAAGGAATGACCTTCGAAGTCTGATTCCCTGAGTTTTTTTTTAAATAATTCATAATCAGTTAGTTACGAGTCATTTTGAACCCTTTTTGCTTTGTTTGGCAAAAAGGATTTTTTTATAAAATTATTTATTTGTGTAAAAAGTACGCAAATAATTTGCTTTTGAGATTTATTGCTTTTATGTTTGTGTATAAATTACGCAAAATGAAATATTTAAATCTAGATACAGAGTTCGCACCATTTGGAAAATCAATTGATTTTGAAAGTTTTGTTTTCAAAGGAGGCGAGCCACATATCAAAATATTGGAAGAGTTGATGAGTGAAGACGAGGTGACGATTACCATTCGAATTCGAAGTTTTAATGATGTAGGAATGTTGTTGATTGCAACAGATGCTTTGCGAAGAATGGAAGTAGAAAACATTCATTTGGTTCTGCCATATTTTCCAGCGGCTCGTCAGGATCGAGTTATGGTTGTAGGCGAATCATTAAGCGTAAAAGTTTATGCAGATATTATCAATGCGCAAAATTATAAAAGTATAACGATTCTTGATGCGCACTCAGAAGTGGCTCCGGCGTTGCTCAATCGAGTAGAAAATATTTCAAATCACAATTTTGTAACAGCGTGTTTACAAAATGAAAAAGACTATGTTTTGATTTCACCAGATGGAGGAGCTTTGAAAAAAATATATAAGCTTTCTCAATTTTTAAATGGAGTTCCAGTTGTAGAATGTAGTAAAATACGAGATGTGAAAACTGGAAGATTAAGTGGGTTTAAAGTTTATGCGGAGGACTTAGAAGGAAAGACTTGCGTAATTGTGGATGACATTTGTGATGGAGGTGGAACATTTTTAGGATTGGCAAAAGAACTAAAAGAAAAGAAATGTGGGAAGTTAATGTTGATTGTGACACATGGAATTTTTAGTAAAGGATTGGGGAAACTGACGGAGATTTTTGATGAAGTTTTTTCAACTAACTCTTTTTCTGATTTTGAAAATACGCTTGGATTTAATCAGATTAAATTGAACGAAACTATTTTAAAAAAACATTAAAATGGATTTTTACCTAAAAAATGAAAACACCTTCGAGCGGCTATTCAAAGAATATAAAGTTTACAATAGTTTAGTAGTTGCCTTCGATTTTGATAATACAGTTTATGATTTTCATCAAGTAGGATTAGATTTTAAAGATGTAATTAAATTGTTACAAAATTTGAAAAAGATCGGATGTTACTTGATTGTTTTTACATCAACCGACGATGAGGATTTTGTAAAAAGATATTGCAAGGAAAAGGAAATTCCATTTGATGCGATTAACGAGAATCCTCCTTTTTTTAAATCTAAGTCACGTAAAATTTATTACAACATTTTACTTGACGATAGGGCAGGACTTCGAGAAGCATATGATCATTTAGAAAAATTAATTCACCATTTAAAAAACACCAACTCATGAATACTTTAAATTTAACAGACGGATACAAAGTAGATCATCGAACTCAATATCCAAAAGGAACAGAATTAGTTTATTCCAATTGGACACCTCGAAAAAGTAGAATTGATGGAGTAGACAAAGTGGTGTTTTTCGGCTTACAATATTTTATCAAAAAATATTTACAAGAAGAGTTCGACAAGAATTTTTTCCAAAAACCAAAAGAAGAGGTCCTCAAAAAATATAGACGACGGATTAGCGCATATTTGGGGCCAGATGCAATTACCTACGAACACATCGAAGCATTACATGATTTAGGATATATGCCGGTGGAAATAAAAGCGTTGTCAGAAGGAATGTTGGTGCCGATGCGAATGCCAATGTTCACGATAAAAAATACATTGCCAGATTTTTTTTGGGTGACGAATTTTTTAGAAACGGTTTTGTCTTGTGTCATTTGGATGCCATGTACTAGTGCGACAATTAGTTTGCAATATCGAAAAGTTTTAGATCGATACGCTGAACAAACTGGAGGAGACAAAGCATTCGTCGATTGGCAAGCACATGATTTTAGTTTTCGAGGAATGGCTGGATTGGAGGCAGCAATGATGAGTGGGGCAGGGCATTTGTTGAATTTTACGGGTACAGATACAATTCCTGCGATTGACTTTTTGGAAGATTATTATGGAGCAGATAGTGATAAAGAATTGGTTGGAGGAACTGTTCCTGCGACAGAACATTCTGTGATGTGCATGGGAATGGAGGATACTGAAATTAATACTTTTCGACGATTGATTAATGATGTTTACAAAACTGGAATCGTCAGCATCGTTTCTGACACGTGGGATTTTTGGAAGGTTATAACAGTATATTTACAAGAGTTGAAAAATGAGATTTTAACTCGTGATGGAAAAGTAGTCATTCGACCTGATAGCGGTGATCCTGTGAAAATAATTTGTGGCGATCCAAACGCTGAGCCTGGAACGCCGGAATTTAAAGGAGCCGTGGAATGTCTTTGGGAAACCTTTGGAGGAACGATGACAAGCAAAGGTTATAAAATGTTGGACGATCACATCGGTTTGATTTATGGTGATAGCATCACGTTGGAAAGATGCGAAGCGATTTGTCGTCAACTGGAAGCGAAAGGATTTGCCAGTACGAATGTCGTTTTTGGAATCGGTTCTTACACTTATCAATATGTGACTAGAGATACTTTTGGTTTTGCCATGAAAGCAACTTATGGTGAGGTGAATGGTGAAGGTCGAGCGATTTTTAAAAACCCAAAAACGGATGATGGAACTAAAATTTCTGCAAAGGGATTGATTCGTTTGGATGGCAATAAATTGGAAGTGACGACAATGACGGATGAGGTGACGATGGAAGAGGAGGCAGGTGGAATGTTAGAAGTAGTTTATCGAGATGGGGAGATTCTAAAGGAGGTGAAGTTGGAGGAGATTAGAAGTTTACTACGAAGACAAACGGAAATGGGATTAGTTGAAGTTTGATTTTATTAATAAGAATAAAAATGAAATTAAAATTAATAAAAGGAGACATTACCAAAATGCAAACCGATGCCATCGTCAATGCAGCTAACACCTCATTGTTAGGTGGTGGCGGAGTTGATGGAGCAATTCACAGAGCAGTAGGGAAACAAATTTTAGATGAATGCATTGAAATCAGAAATCGCCAAGGAGGATGTAAAGTCGGAGAAGCAGTTATCACGAATGGAGGAAATCTTTTTGCAAAAAAAGTAATTCATACCGTCGGGCCACGCTGGAATGATAGTCAAACTAACGAAGGAACGAAATTGAAAAATTGTTATTTGAATAGTTTGAAATTAGCGGAGGCATATGGAATTTGTTCAATTGCGTTTCCAAATATCAGCACAGGAATCTATCGTTTTCCAAAACAGAAAGCTGCGGAAATTGCTATAAAAACAGTTAGTGAATTCAAAAGTGAAATAATTGAGGAAGTAGTTTTTGTTTGTTTTGATGAAGAGAATTTTAAGATTTATTCAAATTTCTTTTGAAGAGTTTGAGGAGTGATTTTCGCTCACTTTTATTTTTTTTCTTGATAAAAAAAACGAAACAAAAAATTCCAGAATATTGGATCGCTTCAACTGCAAGGGTGAAAGATATTATTAAATTAGGGAATCAATTAAATAAAAAATATTTAGAATCATGAAATATAATTTAGACTGGATCAAGCAAAAAGCTGAATCCGAAGCATATGTCAAATACCTTTTCTTTTGGGGGCATCGACCTTCGGTAGATGGAACGATTACCGGAAGTTGCCTAAGTCAATGGTGGTTATGTAAATTTGTCGTAGATGATATTTTATATGAATCTGCTGAACATTGGATGATGGCGGAAAAGGCAAGGCTATTTAAGGATGAGGAAATTTTGGAGAAAATAATTAATTGTAAATCTCCAGCTGAAGCCAAAAAATTAGGGCGACAAGTTCGAAATTTTGATGATAAAAAGTGGAACGAGCACCGCTACGAAATAGTCAAACGAGGGAATCATTTTAAGTTTGAACAAAACTCAGATTTAAAAATGTTTTTACTTAATACTAATAATAGAGTCTTGGTAGAAGCAAGTCCTTATGATACAATTTGGGGAATTGGATTATCAAAAGATAGTCAAAAGGCACAGCACCCAAGTCAATGGCGAGGGTTGAACTTATTAGGATTTGCCTTGATGGAGGTGAGAGAGGAATTAATTTAGAATAACAAGAACTCACAAGGTGACTCGAAGTCATCTTGTGAGTAAAGCAAAAAAGAGAGATTACAGACCATTTACTTTTTAATCATTTTTAACATAAAAAAGTAAATCAATTTTTATAAAACAGACTAAAAAAACAGAGGATGCATTCGCAAGACAAAATGAAGCAAATGGTTTTACCATTGCTAAAATCTAGAGGTCATACTTACCAGAAAATTAAAAAAGTTTTTGCTCGAAAGGCAAAAAATGTAGAACGAATTATCACTACAACTAGCGATGGAAGAGAAACTATTAATAGTGCAAAACCTGGTGATTATATCGTTAAAAATCAAACTGGAGCAAGTGAAGAATATGTTTTGACTCCTTCAAAATTTCGAACAAGATATGTTTACAAAAAACGTTCAAAAGCTGGTTTTTCTGAATATGAACCAACAGGTCGAATTTATGCAATTGAAGTTAATAAACGATTGTTAAAAAAGTTTGGAGTAAAACTTAGGTTCTATTTTGAAGCAGATTGGGGAAGTAAAATGGTGGTAAAAGAAAAAGATTTTTTGGCTTGTCCAGTTGGTGGAGAGGAAGTTTATCGGATTGCTCGGAAGGAATTTTTTGAGACGTATCGAGCAGAATAATTTTAAAAAAAGAGTAAAATGAACATTGAAAACTTGCTCATCGGAATTGCGATTGGAGATGCTTTTGGAGCAGGTGTAGAATTTCAAGATAGAGATTGGATTCGAGCAAATGTTGATTTTTCAAAATTTATAAATGCTCGGTCGAAGATTAAAATAGAGGAAGAGCGGAAGATAATTTTTACTCAAAACTATTCGTCTTGGTATTATACCGATGATACTGAAATGACGATTGGAGTGATCAAAGCACTTTTGTCAAAAGAAACTTTTCGCGAAAACCTATTAGTTGAAAAATGGAGAGAAGAATATCAAAATGGAATTTTAGAAAAAGGTTATGGACGAAATGGCCATGGCTCAATGAGTTGGTTTTTTAATGGCGAAAAAACAATAGAAGAAATTCGTGACTTCCAACGAGATCGGTTGAATCCCGGGAATGCTCCTGCGATGCGTTCCATTCCAATTGGCTTGGTTGAGGAAAAATTGATTAATGATTTTGCAGAAATAAATGCGAATGCAACCCATCCAAATATCAATGCAATTATTTCTAGTCAATGCATTGCGAGAGCAACTGAGTATTTATTAATCAAAAAAGGGGATGCAAAAAATGTAATTCAATATTGTAAAAAACAAATTGAGTTGAATGATGAGTACAAAAAGTATTTTGACCAAATTGAAGAACTGGGGAACTATGAAAATCTGACTAATACTGATTTTGAAATTTTGTGTGGCTCACAACCTATCTCCAAACCTTATTTTTTACCAGGTATAAAAGGTGTTCCTTCCGATTCCAAATTTACAACTGGAAGCGTTTTATTTATTTTAAAAAATAGTGAAACTGCATTTGATGCATTGCGTAAATCTATATTGTTGGGAGGAGATGTTGATTCGCTAGCATCAATTACAACTGGAATAATGGCAGGAAGAACTGGACTAGAAAGTATCCCAAAATTTATGTTAGATAATGTGGAAGGAATTCCTTATTTAAGACAAATCGCCAAAGCATTTGAAAAAAGTATCCTTAGAGAAAAACTGTGGTCAAGTTAAAATAGGAATTAAAAACGACCAAAGGAAGTGATAATTTCAATTTTAACTTGACTTAAATCACAGGGTTTTTCTAAGAAATAAAAAAGACAATGAAGATCGAAAAATATAATTATCAACAAACCCAGTTGCCCACTCAAGGGAAACATATCATAGCCCAAAGTGACGATGAAACCATCACCGTTTACCAAGCTTATAACAATGCAATTGCAAATTTTGCAGTTGCCAATCAAAAGTTTGGAGGCAACAGTTATTCATTTAGTCGGATGACCTGGATCAAGCCTAATTTTATGTGGATGATGTATCGAGCAGGTTGGGCGACGAAGGAAAATCAAGAACGAATTTTAGCCATCAAAATAAAACATGAAGGTTTTAATAAAATTCTTAGAGAGGCAGTTCATTCAAGTTTTCAAGGAAGCGTTTATAAAAGTCGTGAAGAGTGGAAAGCTAGATTGGTTACATCAAAAGTTCGTCTACAATGGGATCCAGATCACAATCCACGTGGAGGGAAATTAGAGAGAAAAGCAATACAGTTAGGCATCCGAGGGGTGACGTTGCATCAATTAAATGAGGAATGGATAACGGAGATTTCAGATGTAACGGATTTTGTAAAAGAACAACATGCTTTTGCCAAAGGAGATTTTGCGCAGTTGAATGTACCTTTTGAAAGAGTTCAAGTTTATAAAGATCCAGCAATAATAAATAATCTTGGGTTGACTATAGAGTAATAGTTTTACAAAAAAAATAAACTAAAAAAGCAAAGTTTACAACTTTGACCTAATGTTCAAATGAGCAATAAGCCCTCCCTTGTTTTATCTTTTTCTATAAAACTTACAAAATAATAAACTCACTCGGGAACTTTTCCTTTCTACTAAAAGTTAGCACTTCTGTACATCATTAAATTAATAACAGATGAAATATTTTTTTTATTAACCTACCACAATTGATACGTATTCACCAATTGAAGTAGGTGAATTACGATTACCATTTTTACAGTTTTTTTAGAGAAGAAGTATTGCACTTAATGGTCGCAATACTAAGGAATCTCGTATTTATTATTCGAAATATTTGGGGCTTAATTGGCATCGACAGGATCGCTAATGATCAGGTACAACATGTAATATTGACGAAACCCTGGTCTTCCATGGAGTGATGGATTGGCGATAACTGGACTCGGGTTCGACTCCCGAAAGCTCCACTAATTTATTTATCTAAAGTTTATAACAATGCTTTTACAGAGTGTTAGTTCTTGTTTTATTTATTCATTTATTTTTTATCAAAATAAAAATCATGGCAAATAAAAAGAAGCGAATCGAGCGAGAACTCACTTTAGTTCGAGATCGCGAATTATTAAAAAATCGTTTTAAAACAGAAAAGCAACAACGAAAGGATGGGCAAAAGATTTTTTTAGAGACGTTTTTAAAAGCCCAAAAACCAAATGACTTTAATAATAAAAATCGAAAGAGTCAATATCTTTTTTTATTTCGAAAAGTTCGTTGTTTAAAGAATCGGAACTTTAAAAGGTATAAAGAGTATTTAAAAATTTTGAAAACTCCCAAGCCTGTTTTTTCTCGACCGTATTATTATGAAAAAATGGCGACGTCATTTATTAACCAAGCACCATGTCGAAGTTTTGAATCCTGGCATATGCCCAAGTCAAAAAATGATTATGTTTTATTTAAAAGTTTGTTTTGTCACCTTTTGGTTCCTTACAAAATTCCTTCAGTAATAGATGATACGATCGATCGATTTAGTCGATTTTATTTAACAGCAGAATCACAAGAAGTGGAAATTATGTTTCACATGATTAAAGGAAATGGAATTCATTCTTTTCCAAGATTGAATTTGGAGATGAATAGTAAAATGAATTTTTTACTGAATGATGCTCCGAAACATCTTCGATTACCTAAAGCTATGTGGTGGGCAAAAATTAGAAGCATGGGAGTGTCTTATTCCATTGCTACGAAGCTAGTTGATAATTTTTATATCGAGATTGCAACACCATGGATAGGTTGGTATGATGATTTAATATTTTTCTTAAATAGGTTTCCTGATATTGGAAAAAGTGACTTGAAGAAAATTTTGGACTTTATCATTGCTCAGAAAAAGGATGGAATTTATATTCATGTGAATAATTGTGAGGAAGAAGTACGAGTGCCAGCTCTTTTTCCAGATTTTAAATTTAAAGGAAGAACGGTTGCCTCTGTATTGAAATATGTAGAAAAATGGAGAGCTTATGTTCAGATAGCAAAAGAAGGAGGAGTAGGAGGTGAGTTTAAAATTTCTCCAATTCAGCCGATGAGAATTAAACAAGGCAAGCGACTTATTCGAATTCGTCAAATTACTAATTTGAAAAATTTGGCTTTGGAAGGAAGTAAATTGAATCATTGCGTAGCGACTTATGCAGGTGAATGTTTGAGTGGAGCTTCTTCGATTTGGTCGATGAATGAAATTTTAGCTGTTGGGAAAATTAAACGCTTGATTACGATTGAAGTGGAAGAGGAAACTAAGAATGTTGAGCAAGCAAGTGGAAAATCTAATCGTGAATTATACAAGATGGAGAAGAAATGGTTAGAAATGTGGGTGGAAAAAGAAGGACTTGGTGTGGTTATCGAAGATCTATAATGAATAAAAAAACCGAAGTAATTTTACTTCGGTTTTTTTATTCAGCAGATAATGAAGTTTTGATCAAAAAAATTGGAAGAGGTTCTATATCATATTTTAAAGTAGCTTACTTTGTTGGAATACTTATAACTAGCGGGAGAAATTATTTTTTAAAAGTTACATACGATAAATAAAAATATGTTTATGGCTATAATTGTTTATTTCCTTTAAAAAAGTGAGATTATCTTTAAATTGTTCTTGAAACATTACTTCTGACCAAACCCCTATAATCATGAAAATAATAATATTATTATCTGCAAGTATATTTCTTACAAATTTTCCTTTTGCTCAGACTCCAACTCAAACCATCAAAGGAACAGTTATCGATAAAGACACCCAAGAGCCATTAATTGGAGCTACAGTCATGGTAGATGGATTTGATGATTTAGGAACGACGACAGAAGTTGATGGAAGTTTCCGAATAGAAAATGTCCCTGTTGGGCGTAGGAAAATTATAGCAACTTATGTAGGATATTTATCTTACTTAAATGATAATGTCCTTTTGAATTCAGCTAAAGAAGTAGAACTAAACATCTCACTTCTGCAAGCTTCCTCAGAATTGGGCGAAGTAACTGTCGTCGCCGTCCAAGATGGAAAGCAACCGAACAACGAAGACCTTCTCGTAAGTGCTATTTCTTTTTCAGTTGAAGATATCAAAAGTAATGCAGCAAGTGCGAACGACCCTGGTCGAATGGCGATGGGATTCCCAGGAGTGCAACCCAATCGAGATAGTCGAAGTGATATTGTCATTCGAGGGAATTCCGGAATTGGATTGTTATGGCGACTCGAAGGAATCGATATTCCAAATCCGAATCACTTTGCACGGCGAGGTTCTTCAGGAGGCGGGATTACAATTTTTAGTATGAGTATGTTGGGGAATTCTGATTTTTCGACAGGCGCATTTTCTGCGGAATATGGAAATGCATTTTCAGGAGTCTTCGATGTGAAACTACGAAATGGAAATAAAGACAATCGAGAATATTCTTTTAAAGCGGGAATTTTAGGTTTAGATTTTTCCACCGAAGGCCCAATCAAAAAAGGGAAAAGCTCTTACCTCGTGAATTATAGATATTCAACTTTAGGTATTTTAAATTCGATGGGAATCCATTTGGTTGGGCCACGGGTGAGTAATACTTTTCAAGACTTGTCATTTAAACTTCGTTTTGCTAGCAAAAATAACAGAGATATTTTATCCTTTTGGGGAATCGGAGGGCTGAGTCAAGAACGACAAGATCCAGTCGATGGAGTGGAGAATTGGAAATCATATACAGACTATCGAACCCGTGATTTTGAAACAAATATGGGAGCGGTTGGAATGACACATACGCATCTTTTTAAGGATGACTCATATTTGAAAACTAACTTGGCAGTTATGAGTCAGCAGATATTATTTGCTAATGATACGTTGACTCAAGAGCTTACGGCAACCAATATAAATGATGAAGATTATAAGGAAGGTAGAATAACTCTATCGACTAATTATAATAAAAAGTTCAGTCCAAAATTGACGCTAAAAACTGGAGCTTACATCAATAATCTCTTTTACGATTTGCATCATGATAAGTTGATAAAAGAAAGGACAGTTAATTATCTCGATATCAAAGACAATAGTTTTTTAATTCAACCCTATGTGAATTTTAGAATCCGCCCAAGGGTAGATTGGATGATTAACGTGGGAGCACATGCAATGTTTTTTAGTTTAAATAATACCTACTCGGTCGAACCTCGTGTAGCAGTCAGAAAGAGTTTTTCAAAAATCAATTCTCTAAGTTTTGCCTACGGACTGCATAGTCGAACACTTCCAACGGGAAGTTATTTCACAAAAGTAACAGATAGTCAAAGTACGGTGAAACAACCAAATATGAATTTAGAATTGATAAAATCTCATCACCTAGTTTTAGCTTATGACCAATTGATCGCGAGTCGACTTCGATTGCATACAGAAGTTTATTTTCAATATCTATTTGATGTTCCAGTTAGCATTGATGAAAATAGCACTTATTCAATCTTGAATGAAGTTGACGGCTTCGCAACTCAAGCTTTGGTGAGCGAAGGGACGGGAAGAAATTATGGAATTGATATTTCTTTACAACAATCTTTTAATGCAGGATTCTTTATGTTGTTATCGACGTCTATTTTTGAATCAACTTATCAAGCCTTGAATAAGGAAAGATTTAATACTAGTTACAATAGTGGTGTGTCCGGAAGTTTATTGTTATCAAAAGAATTTACGTTTACAAATAATTCTGTTTTACAAACTGGTTTAAAATTATTATTCAACGGAGGGCAGCGATTAACACCGTTACTTGTTGATGGAGTAAATCCGGACGATCCGAATGAACCACTCTTAGATGAGTCCAAAGCATTTACCCAAAAGGTCGATCCTTACTTCCGTCCTGATCTCAGAATTGCTTATCGAAAAGACAAAGAAGATTATGCATGGAGTTTATCATTAGATATTCAAAATGCGATTGCAAGAAAAAATATAGATGCGATCAGTCGGACGTTTGATCCAGATTTAGGAGAATGGGTTTTTAGAAAACAGTCAACTTTGACGCCGGTGTTGAGTTATCAAATTGATTTTTAGAAACACATCTTTTCAAAAATAAAAAAAGCAGTTGGACTGAAAATTATCCAACTGCTTTTTCATTATTGTATTAAGAAAATTTAACTCGTTACATTCCCAATCACCACCAACTCATCCAAATTTGGAGCAGTATTTTTACCTGTCTCAACGGTAATCGCAAATGCCGCAGCATTCTCGATAAAAGGAATTTCAATCAAATCATCACTATTCGTAGATACTTCGACGAGTCCCATATCAGTTGGTTTTCCATCGACGATTGCCCAGAGTTGGAGTACTCTGTCAGAAGGAATATCTGGAAGTGCATTTGCTCTTAAGTATGATTTCTGAGTAGCTTTGTTGAAGAAAATAGAGGCTAGAACATCTGGATATTTATCTTGAGCTTCACTAAGTTTAATTACTTGATTATCAGGATCTTGTAAGATTCTTATTTTGTCTTTAAGAACCTCATTTTCTTTTGAAGTTTCATCACAATCTGATTGTAATGTTTCAAATTGAGTCGACAAAGTAGAAAACTTTCCAGCCTCTTCGGCAGCTTTTTGATTATTAGAAAGTGCCCACCAACTAGTTGCCAACAACATTCCTCCGAGAAGTAGAGTCATGCCCCAACCACCAAAAGTAGAAGAGTCATTTTTCCCTGAATCTTTTGGTTTACTTTTTTGTAAAGCATCGATTTGGCTATTGATTTTGGCATCAATATCAGGGGGCGTATCCATACCTTGTAGCTGCGCATATTGTTCCATGGCAACTTCTATTGCTTCGAGTTCTGTTTTGATTTCTGGGTAGGCACTTATGTACATTTCTACTTCTTTCTGCTCTTCTTCCGACGCAAGTCCGAGAACATAATGTTCTAAAATTCCAGATGCTATGTATTTTTTAATATCCATATTTAATAAGTCAAAAAGACTTTCATTTTAGGTTTTAAAATAAGATTAGAATAAGCCTTGAGATTGAGCCAAACTCAAACTCAAAAACAATACGATACTGACTAACAAGTTCCTGATTTGGTCATCGTTAAGTTTTTCACGTAATTGATTGATTGCTAATCTTAATCTTGATTTTACTGTTCCGAGGGGGATACCTAATTCTTTTTCAATTTCTCTTTGCGAGTATCCTTGGAAATAAGTATAGTCAATAAGGATTCTATGTTTTTCGTCAAGGGAGTTGATTACTTTTTGTAGAGCAAAATCCTTGACATTCATTTCTTCGTTGCCACCTATATTTTCATATACGGGATTATCTATGGAAGTGGTTTTTTGTTCGCGTTTTGATCTTGCAGTTCTAATCGAATCAATGGATGCATTTCTAGCAATGTTAGACATCCAAGTAAATAGCCTACCTTTTGAACGATTATAACTTTCGGCATTGATCCAAATTTTTACAAAGACATCTTGCAAAATTTCTTCTGCCACTTCGCCAGATTTTACAACTCGAAGAATGATACCGTAGAGTGCCCTACCATAATTTTTATAGGCGATATCAATTGCTCGACGATCTCCTTTTTCGAGGTAGGCAACGATTTCTTTTTCTGTATTTGAAATATTTATACTCATTGACTGTGATGATTAATTTAATTTGGCGTGTTCATATTATTTTGATAAGATAGGCTAAGATAGAAAGTTTTAATTGGTTAAAAATTATTTTTTATGAAAGATCCACTTCGAAGGTTTTCCACGTAGGTTAGAATAGTTGAGTTAGAAAGTAATAGTAATTATCATGAATAGATTTGCCATAGGTTAATCAAAGGCTACATGTAATTGTATTATTGTTTTCCAATACACAATGTTTTATTTATTTTTTTAAACAAAACATCCACTTTCTATTTCCACTTCGTAAATACTTTTATAAAAGAAAGATTAAAGTTTTTTCAGAGGGAATCAGTTAAGTTTTTAGATAGTGGATAGTTTTTTTTAAATATAGACTTACACTAATTTTTTGATTTAGATTCTTTTGAACAAATTTTATCCAAAATATTTTTAGGAATTTTTTTTAATCAAAAATTAAAATCACATGAAACTATCAAGAAATTTTTTAATCAAAGGGATGTTATTTTTGGCGATTGTCATAGTCTTTACCAATTGTAAAAAGGATAATGACATGGGCACAATCGTCAAAGGAAAAGCGGAATTTGAAATTACTGATGCACCTATTGACGACACCTATGTTAAAGGAGCTTTCGTAACCGTAACTGCTGTAAAAGTAGATGGCGAAGTAATCAGCGATTTTAGCGGAGCAGTAACTATTGACTTATTAGCTTACCAAAATGGAAATACTAAAGCATTAGGTTTAGGAGAGTTAGAGGCAGGAACTTACTCGAATGTAAGTTTAGTTTTAGACTACGAAAAAGATGTCAATGGTGACTCCCCAGGTTGTTATGTTTTAGCGACAGATAATACTAAGCACAGTCTTGAAAATAGTGCTAATTCTACTAGCGAAATTATTATCACTAGCGGAAATTTCGTAGTGGAAGAAAATAGTACGACTAAATTAGTGATTGATTTTGATGTAAGAAAAGCGATCAAGAAGCAAGATAGTCCTCAACCGAATGATGAGTACGACTTTGTAACTGAGGCTGAGCTGAGAACTTCACTTCGAATGGTTAACAAAAATAAAACTGGAAAAGTAAAAGGAAAAGTGAGCGATAACTTTAGCCAAGCTGGCGATCGAGTAGTGGTTTATGCCTACAAAAAAGGAACTTTCAATCAATCGACGGAGACTACTGGTCAAGGAAGTAGTAACATTATATTTAAAAACGCCGAGACAAGTGCCGTTGTAGATGCGAATGGAAATTATAATATATCATTTTTATCAGAAGGCGAATATGAGTTGCATTACGTAGGATATGAAGACACTAATAATGACGGAAAAATGGAGGCAAAAGGATTTTTAGAAGTAGGTGCGTCTGCATCGTTAAATTTATTAGGATTGCAATTGGATGCTTCGGCTGATATTAATGTGGATGTAACTGTGATTGCAGTAACACCATTCTAAATAGAAAAAGACTATTCCGGAGGTATCGTTTCATGTTCATAGTAAAAGTCGAAACAGAAACAACTGAAAGGAGTATATCTGTTTCAGATTTCACTCAATCTAACAAGAATGAAAAGGAAATTTTTTTCACTTTTTCTGCCAATACTTTTTTTAAACAACACCTATTATTATCATCAAAGTAAGAAAATAGTGACGGTTCTTTTTTAGAATCGTTGCTATTTCTATCAAATTAGAGACTGTATATTTTGAAACTATGCTGTCACCTCTTTTTTATTTTTAGAATACACATTCAACAACATCCCCGTGATAATCAAAATAATTCCTAAAAGTGGCAACCAAGAATATGTTTCTCCAAATAAAAAATAACCCATAATCAACGCCCAAACTAGTTCCATATATTTAAAAGGAGCGAGCATACTGGTGTTTTCAGTTTGAAATGCACGCGTCATAAATACTTGTCCGATCAATCCTAATATTCCGATTCCAATTACAGGATACCATTCATTCTCAATCGGCATTCTCCAAGAATTAATAAATAGTAAACTAAATAGAATGGAAATAACCATAAAGTAATTGATGATGGTCAAGTAATGTTCTTTGGCAGATAAATAGCGAACTAAAACGAAAACCATCCCTACAAAAAGAGCAGAAATCAACAACAAAACAAAACTTAAAATATCAATTCTAATATCAAATCCTTTCAAAACAATAACTCCTGAAAAGGCAATAAAAAAACTTAGCCATTGTAGACTCTTTACTTTTTCTTTTAGAAAATAAGCAGCTAAGACTACTCCAAAAATTGGACCTAGATATCTAATCGAAATAGCAGAACCCAAAGGGACTTTTTGCAATGCCATGAAAAAAGTAGACAAAGAAATGACTCCAACTAAACCCCTGAGGAATAAATATTTTGGATTGTGTCCAATGATTGGGATTTTGCGTAAAAGCATTGTTGGGAAAATAAAAGCAAAGGTTCCGAAGGCTCGGAAGAAGACCACTTGCATCGGATCGAAGTCACTTAATTCTTTTGCCATTGCATTCATGATAGCAAATGCAAAAGTAGCGATGAGGATAAAAACTATTCCTTTGGAAATCATCAACAAATGTAAAATAAATATTGATGATGTTTTTGGAAAAGGGTGAAATGTGATTGGTTTTTATGTGGAAAAATTAGAGATAAGGTATGGGATCCCTTAAAGGGATCCCATACCTTATACATCAAATCTAATTCATCAGATGATCTGACACCTTCAACCCTTTCTCTTCCCAATATTCATCGGTATGAAATGCAAAAGCGGAGGGCGAATATTTCCCCACAAAATCTACTTTAGCCTTTTTTGGAACTTCCAAATTTAAAAGATGATAAGCTGCATTGACAAAAAGTCGTCGCACTTCTTCGTCAGTCATGTCTGTGGCTGCACCAATAGTTGAAGTGACAGATTGGCCTTTTTTGCCATTTGCTATTTGAAAAGATTTTGTCCAAACTATTGGCGGCATTGGTTCATTTGGATTGTATTTTTTTGACTGACTCTCCGTTGCAATTTTTTTATCAGATTCTTTCATTCCATAAAAAGGATCAGTTTTATCATGAGGATCAGTTCGATCAATCGTCTGACCCAAAATAATAGATTGTGCATCGCCACCCATCGGCATTCTAATTCCATAAACATCAGAAGGCCCCCACATTGCACCATTTTCTATTCCATTGACCAAAGGATGATTTTCAGCATTGGGAGCGATGATACCACGAGCACTTTGCTGTTGATGATGACCATGGTGGGAGTACCATGTTTCGCCTAAGATCTTTTTTCCAAAACCTAAATGCCAATCTTTTTTTTCTCCATTATAGTTCCAACCGTAGTGAGCGAAGGGATGATTTTTATCTTTAAAATTAAAGGCATGAGTCGAGGTGCGAATGGCCAACAAAGGTTTTCCTTCCAAAAGATAATTTTCAAAATGTTGCATTTGCTCCTCTGACAATGCTCGAAACCTAGTCAATAATATCATTAAATCTGCTTCCTTCAATTGTTCCATTCCTGGAATATTAAAGCTATAATTTGGATCAATCATCCCTGGTTTTTCAGGATCTTGAGCAAACAAAACGGTACAATCAAACCCATGATATTCCGTTAAAATTTTGGCCAATTGTGGAAGTGATTCTTCGGAGCGATATTCTTCGTCACCTGAAATTAGGACGATATGTTTAGCTTTGGGATTATTTTTGGATTTGTAGTTGACCCATTGGATTGGCTTTTGCATTTCTTTTTTTTCATCAAGAATAGAAGTTTGAGTTGATTGATCTTCGCAGCTAAAAAAAGAAATGAGGAAAATGAAAACTATAAATCTCATGATTTTTATTTTAAAAATGATGTAACACGGATGTCGCGGATTAAGTGAATTTTAGCGGATTTTACGATGACAATATGCTGGGGATAATCCGTGCAAACCCGCTTGATCCGCGGCATTCATATTCTATCAAAAGTTATTTTTTAATTTACCAAATCTTTCCCCTTTTTAGTTTTATGAGGATGCATTTTGAGTAATTCCTCAGCTGTATAAAATCCATCCTGCTCTGAAATTTCTCCACGGATTTCCTTCACTTTATCAGAAGAAATCACCGACCCTCGATTTCCAAATCTATTTCTTACATAAGTTAAAACCGCCGCTACTTCTTCATCGTTCATTAACCCTTCAAAAGGAGTCATCGGAACCAAACCTTTATACTCTCGATTCAAAACAGTCATCGGACCATAGACACCTTTTAAGGTTAATTTGATTAAACGATCTTCATTTTCATTCACCCATTTCGATTGGCGGAGTGGAGGATAACCTGCTGAAGCAAGACCTTGGCCTTGCGCTTGATGACAAGTTCCACAGTAAGCTTCTCGCTCGTACAATTCTTTTCCTTTGATAAATAGCTCTCGATCAGCACCTTCGAGATGCGTTCGGATTTCAGTCTTTTTGACCTCCAAATTCTTTCCTTGCAAATGCGCCATTCCTCTGGTGTGAGCAGGTTTCATCCATTCATCCAAAGGATGCTTTCCAGCCTCCTCCAAAATTTTTAAACCATCATTTGCATCCAACCAAGTCGCTGCAGTAATCGCTTCCAAACGCACTCGACCATTTTCATCACTAGCAGCTTTAAACAATAAATCAACTTGGTTCTCAATTTGGTGACCAGAGTAACGCAAGACTTGAACAGCCGCTGCTCGTGCTCTAAAATCCTTTGCTTCCAAAAGTTGTAACATTATATTTACATCTACTTTGTTTAAGCCCCAGGTCACCCAAAGTGCTTCCAATAAATGATGTTCGTATCGTTCATTCTTTTTATCCAAATTTCCGACCCAAGAATTTAGAGCAGTTAAAACGTCCTTCGTGTTTCTGCCACGCAACTCTCGACGAGATCGGTACCGAGTACGATACTCAGGTAATTTTAAATTTCCCAAAAGCGTCAAAATTGGAGCATCCGCAATTTCCGCAGGTTGCACCAAAGGACGAGAAGGATAAGTGATTCGATACACTCGTCCATGCACATGATCTCGCAACGGGTCACGCGCATTGTGTTGCATATGACCTATCAAGACATTGTGCCAATCAATAAAATACAATGAACCATCAGGAGCAAATTCCATATCGACCGGTCGGAAATTTTGATCGCTTCCATCCACTAAGTCATGCCGTAAATCCAAATGAAAACCAGTCCCATTTTGCGAAATTTTATATTGTCGCATCCCTAAAAAACCTATCGCATTGTTGATCAATAAATCACCTTGAATTTCATCTGGAAAATGTCTGCTTGAGACAAATTCTAAACCTGAAGTTGGTCGCACTTTTTCATCATCATTCAACATTGAAAGTGCTTTGTCATTGCCTTGACCATAACGAGGTTTGATCGTACTTGGCAACATCCATCTAATTTCAGGGCCAGAAGTTTCCGCAAAAATATTTTGTCCCCAATCATCGAAGGCAATGCCCCAAGGATTTGGAATTGGAATTTGAGCAGTACGTTCTAGATGTTTTCGTTGAGGACTGTAGCGATAAAATCCACCATTGGTTGCTCGAACTGGCCCGTAAGGAGTTTCCACATTGGTATGTAGAAAAACACCTTCTCCCATAAAAAGTGCACCCGATGGATCAGCACAAAATGCACTAATCACATGATGTGTATCATGGTCATCGAAACCACTCAAAATGATTTCTACTTTGTCTGCTTTGTCGTCGCCATCGGTATCGGAATATAATTTGAAGTTCGTTCCTTGGGAAATGTAAACACCTTCGGGTGCAAATTCAAAACCAACAGGAATGTGCAAGTTGTCAGCAAAGACAGTTTGTTTGTCTGCTTTGTTATCGCCATCAGTATCTTCCAAAATCAATAATTTATCATTCGGTTTTGGATCGCCCGGTTTGTAGTGAGGATAGGTCGGCATGACTGCTACCCAAAGTCTTCCTTTGTTATCAAAAGACAATTGAACTGGATTCGCTAAATCTGGAAATTCTTTTTCTGAAGCGAATAATTCAACTTGATAACCTTCGGGCGTTTTAATAGTTGATAAGGCATCTTCGCCATATAAATATTGATCTTTTCCTCGTCCGTAGTCACCCACTTTGTAGTTGGTAGGAACTGCTGGCAATTGATGCGTTTGCGCATCGGCAGCAGCGAGATCCATTTTTTCGCCATGTACAGCTTTCCAAATAGCTTGATCTCGCAAGGCAGTCATTTCTCTTTTTTTCTTTATTTCATCTGGATAATTGTCAGGGCCGAATGGATTGTATCGACGACCAAAAACATGAACGCCATTGGGACTTTTAAAGTCGTCATGCCAAAACCAGTTTTTTTCCAAAACAGATTCTAGGACTAATTGTCGATGTGATTCCGCTTTGGTTTTCGCATTTCCAAAAGTTTGATCGACCAATAATTTGGCAAATTTTTGATAGCCTAAATCGTTGAGTTGAAAACCGTCGATGGTTAATTGTTCGCCACTCGCAAACCATTTTTGTGTTGGAGAAAAAACATCGAGGAAAGGGATTTTATTTTTCTCTGCTATTTTTTGGATAGCATCAGCGTACATTTTTAAGTTGACATTTTCTTTTTTTCCATCAGGCAAATCATATTTGTCAGACAAATCTTGAAAAGCGATGGGCGACACTAAAATTAATTGTGGCGCAGATTTTCCATTGTATTCTTGAGCAAATGTATGTTGGATAAATGCCTCCAACTCTCCTTCGAAATTGGCTAAACCTTCTGCTCCTTCAAACGATTCATTGTAGCCAAAAAAAGCAAAAATCATATCAGTCTCCAATCGAGTCAGCCATTGGTCAGGTGTTTCGAAGTGTCCCTGACTGTGAGAAAAATTAGCCAACTCATCTTGAAATTTTTCAGCACCTAAAAATGCCCAAGGAGAAAACCGTCCTGAGTGAGGACGAAATCCTGGCGTGTTTCCACCATCGCACATGTTGCGTATGAACAGTTCGTGATCGGGATAACGTAGATGGAGTTCTGTTTCGAAATGCCCAAAGTTGAGCATACGAGAGCAGAGGTTATTTCCGATTAAAGCGATGTGTTGATTTTTGGAAATGGGGAGGTTGTGTGATGCTGATTGTTTTTCTGAGGTGCAACTCGCTAGGAAAAGGATGGCGAGGATTGCGATAAGTAGTCTGTGGTTGAGTTGGTTTATTCGTTTCAATTTTGTTCTATTTTAAAAAGTAGGGAAGATAGGGAATTGAAATGAAAATTAGAAAAAAGGAATGTTCAGTTGTAGAAAGAATATTTAATTATACTTATTTATTTGTAGGACAAAGTCTATTGCGGTTATGTTGCAATCGCTAATTAGTTAGAAACCATTTTCTTATTAGACTTATCATATTTTGTTGAAGGGTAATTTATTTAGAAAACTGAAGCTTAAAAATCTTGGTGTATACCAAGATTTGACAAATAGTATTTATTGACCTTTGTTTCGAAATGAATTCTAATATGATTTTTTTGTCACAAAAGTAATACAAGTCAATTATGAGTAGATCAATGCAATCACAAAAATGGTTAGATACCAAACTATATCCTTTTGAAAATAAATATCTCCATTTAGAGGCAGGCGAAATGCACTATATAGACGAAGGCGAGGGAGATGTTATTTTATTTATACATGGAACTCCTTCGTGGTCATTTCTATACAGAGGTTTTATCTCTTCATTGTCAAAAAAATATAGATGTATAGCTATCGATCACATAGGTTTTGGACTATCTGAAAAACCTAAGGATTTTGATGGTAGGCCTGAATCTCATTCAAAGAATTTATCTGAATTTATAGAGAAACTTAATATTAAAAATATAACAATTGTAGTTCATGATTTTGGAGGGCCAATTGGTCTTTCTTCAGCTATTCAAAATCACAATAGAATCAAAAAAGTGGTTTTATTTAATACCTGGCTTTGGGAAACTAAAAATAATCCTGCTGCACAAAAAGTGGATAAAATAATTAATAGTGGAATAGGCAAATTCCTCTATTTAAGAATGAACTTTTCACCTAAATTTTTATTGAAAAAAGGGTTTTATGAAAAGAAAAATTTATCCAAAAATATTCATAAACAATACATTTATCCCTTTCCAAATAAATCCTCTCGAATCTCATTATTGAATATTGGAAAATCATTAGTCGGCTCATCCGATTGGTATCAAAAGCAATGGAATAAATTAGATAAGCTGGAACAAAAACCGTGGCTTATACTTTGGGGAACAAAAGATGAATTTTTAACCACGGAATATTTAGCTAGGTGGAAAAAGAAATTACCAAATGCTATTATCAAGAATTATGAATGTGGTCATTTTATACAAGAAGAAAAAACAAAAGAAACTATTCAGGAAATTGAAAAATTTATGCAGCTGACTAACCACCGTTCGGCTAATCCCTAATTTGAAAATCATAGAATAGTAAGGCTAGCGAATAAAAAAATTTACCGTTTTATCAAAAACCTCCTTCCTCATAAATGCTAAAATCAGAGATACTGATTTGTTTAGTTGGGGTAATTTCAAATAAGACTTCCGCATCTTGATCATCATAAATATTATCAATAGTTTCTACATGATATTTTAAAAACCAATCATTATATTTTTCATTAAATTCAAAGATGGTACTAGCAGCAGTTCTAGTGGACATACCAGCATAATGAGAAATAGTTAAGCTATAATTTTCAATTTCAATACCTGAGTAAAAATTACTTCCTGCATATGGACCTTCCATTAAGCTATAAATCAAATTATCATTTTGAACTCTTTTTGATAGCTGAGAAGAATCCTGACCTATCAAAATAATTAAAGGTCGTGCATATCCTTCACTTTCAAAATCGTCAGGATCTTCATTTTTACTTTTTAAAACTAAAACAAAATCTTTGAGCATATCCTTATTCAAATATCCACTTGTCCAATCTAGTATTTCGAATTCAGTTGGGATGAATTTTTCAAATTTTACTTGAATTAAGGAATCTATGTTTTGACCAAAAAATAAATTTGGGGAGCATAAAAAACTAAGGATTAGAATTAAGTGGTTCAACTTCACGTGCTATATTTTTTGAAATCAATTTATAAAGATGATTAGCAGAACTGGGAAAAAACGACAATTTGAATATTAGAAATTGCTAAGCGTAAAATTAAGAATTCTGGTTTATTTAATTACCGCTTGCCAAAACCGATAAAACCATAAACATCGTCGCTAGCCTTTTTATTCCCTATTCTCTTGAATAAAGTTTTAGGAGGGGTGAAATTTTTAAAATTCATATATTTAAGATTTTGAATGAATATTTATTAGATTGTATTTTTTTTGTTTTAAACGGTGAAATGGAATATGTGAATCTCCCTTAATATGTTTGAATATAAGAACCTTATTTTCTTTTAAGTTTATTGTATTTATTGTCGTTTTACCAATCTCAAAACCTCCCTTAATTTACCAAATACTTTCATGTCAGCTTAAAAGTTGGTGCTAAGAAATGTTTCTTTCTTTTGCATCCGATGCCTGCATCATAGAATTTTTTACATCAAACTTTTCTTTTGAAAGATGATATAATCTAATTTTTTAAAGACGCTAGCTTCTATTAATTGAGATGACATAATTCTTCTTCTTTTTCTGATAATCAACAAAATATCAGAACCTATTTCTTAAGCTTTACGTAAAGAATTGGGAAGAAATGGAAGAGAGGAATATTAAAATAAGCACCATTTTAGAATCCAAGAGTTCAAAATACTGTTTTAGTAGAAAGCTTGGCGGAGATGAAAGGAACAGTTTTTTTTGAATAAAAATTTAGAATTGAAAGATTACTACTACATACTGGGTACTGAAAGAAATGCTTCTGATGAGGAAGTTAAAATGGCTTATAGGAAGTTATCAAGGAAATTTCATCCTGATGCTAATAATGGAGATGATTTTTATGAAAAAAGATTTAAAGAAATTGTTGAAGCTTTTGAAGTTCTTTCAGTTCAAAAGAAAAGATATGAATACAATAGAGAGTTAAATAATTTTTATGATCATTTTAATAGTTATAAGAATCAATCATATAGGGATAGTTATGAGTACTATGGAGAAGATTTAAAAAGTGAAATAGAAGAAGCTACATTTTTTCAAAAAATCGAAGAAAAGGTTAACTCTATAAGAACTGCCCTGAAAATTGACTTTAAGTCATTGAATGAAAATAGAGCTTTTTTTATAGCCAAAAGATTAACTTTTTTAGTCGTTATAATTTCTAGTTTATTTGTTTTCTCCATGTTTACAGGGCTTAACTCCGACGTTTTAAAAGGAATTACAAATAATAATTCAAAAGAAGAAGTAGAAGAGAATTATAAGTATTTTGAAATATTAAAAGACCAATTCGAAAAAGGAGATTATGGACAAGTAGCTGAATATTTTGAAAAAATAAATCCTGACTTACTTTATTGCAATAGTGAAAGATATCAATACGAAGCGGTTTCGATTATTACCTATTTTAAATTAGGAGATTGGAACTCTTTAAAAAGATATGAAGATAAAATCTCTACTTTTGATCAGTTGGTAGAAAATATCGACAATAATTCGAAATCTTCTAGTGTTATGGGCTTAAGAGGATGTAATAATGAGGAAGGATCTGAGGTATTATTTGAAAAAGGGGTAGTCGAAAAAATAAAAAATAGTTTAGAACTAAAACCTGATTTTTTGAAATTAGTTAAGTCTGAAATTACTAAAGATAAAGATGTTCAGAAAAAAGGATTTAACCAAGTAGCCGTTTATTTGCAGTTTAATAAGAAATGGAGATTGTCTATTTATTCAAAACTAATAGAAATTGATTCTAGTATTAGTCTTAGTTTTTATGAATCTGAAATAGAGAAAGTTGCTTTAGAACAGTTGAGTTATAAATATAGTGATTTAGAGAAAAAAGAGGGCTCGAAAAAAATAGATATAAATACCATTTATGATCCTTATAAAGTTTTAGCCCCAATTAATTTAAAGAATGGAAATTCTCCTTTTTCAAAGTGTTTCAAAGAAGGTCTTGATCAAAGAAATAATTCTCGATTAATTGTTCATAATCAATCTGAAAGTGATATGGTCTTTTTGCTTAAAGATATTAAGTCAGGCAAAATAATTAGAAACGAATATATTAACGCTAGAACAAATTATAAATTAAGGTATATTCCAAATGGGGATTATAAGATGATCCAAATTTATGGTGATTGTTGGATAGATAAAAATGATATAAAATATTCCTGTGGTGATAAAGGAATGTTTACAAAAGATGTATGGTATGCTATTCCAGAAAAGGATAATGGCATTATTAGTATTCCTCAATGTGGAAAGACCTACACGGTTGTAAAAGCCTATCTAAATCCTATCGTTGATGGGAAACTAAAAGTTAAATTCCCTACAGAGGAAGAAATCTTTAATTAATTTTCCTTTGTTCAATTCCGTTGTCCCTTCTATCCCCCTAGCTCCAATCCTGTAAATAAAAATTGTCGTGTCGTTAGCGATTTTTTTTTGAATTAATGAATGTTGTTAAGAATTAATTAGCAGCGATAAAATATAAAATACCATCATTGAAATGTAAATGACCTAATTCAGGTGGTGGCGAAATTACTGGAGGTCCTTCTAGTGGAATTGGATGAATTACTGGAATCTTATCTTCGCTATTTTTTGCTAAATTGATGGCATACTCTATTTCTTTAGCGACCCATTTTGAATCTTTTGCAGATTGAGACCAAAACAAAAAGAACACATCACAATTATCAATATTTTTATACAACTCTTTTTCCCATCTTTCCCCAGGGGTTAAACTAATAACATCTTGAAAAAAGTCAACATTAAAATGTGGGAGCATTTGCACTCGTTTTAATACTTCTGTACGATCGCTGGAAGAATAAGAAATAAATGCGGTTTTAAATTTTTTGACTTTATGCGAATTTTGGTTGTTAGTTTTAATTTTATCCTTCTCTTCTACACCGATTTTAAAAATAGATTTTCCAACAGGAGTTGAAGATTGCCATCCTTTGCTTTCTTTGTAAATTAAAACAGAGCAGATTAAATTTCTTTTGGAAAAATTTTCAGGAATAGATAAATCGAAATTGATACTTTGAAATTTTCCATGCCAGATATCAGTTACGGTTTGTTTTTGGTCGGGCATATTTTTAGGTTCAAAAATAAATATCAATTTTTCTCCAATATCTATTTCTCCAAACAATTGTTGTTGAGCTCTTTGTTCAGCATCTTCATCAAATTGCATTGCTTTTTCTTTAACTGTATTTTCGTACTCCATTATGTACATCCATAATTGGATTAAAATATCTTCACCAACCGAAGTTTCTGCGGGTGCATAAATATTGAAGTGTACATCTTGAGGAACAGGTGCAGGAACAGGTATCCTTTGGGCTATAGATCCTGTTAGTGAATCCTCTGGTAATATTTCATAAGTAGATTTTGATTTAAATAAATTCGAAACTTTGTCTACCATGGTTTTTAACCATGATGAAGAAGAGGAACTTCTAGGTGGAGCTATTATAGGAGGAGAGTTATCAATATCAGATTTAAGATAATGATCTGCTTTTTCGAAATTTATATCATTAGGTTTTATATTATGAATAAGGTCTAGTAATTTATATCTAACCTGAGACATCCTATCAGTCTCATCCTTAGCTAGCGGACGACGAAGATCTTTAAAATTAATGTACAATGATTCAATATCATTATACATTTTACTTTGCCGATTAATAATAGGAAACAATATTTGAAAGACTCTTTCAAGGTTGTTTTCAGAAATTTCTAAAGATAATTTTGAAATGAGATCTGTTCTAATAGATTCGATACTAGGCATTATGTATTTTGACTTTTGCTATGATTTTCTGTAATAAATATGAGTCAAGAATTAAGTCTTATACAATATACTAATAAAGGAGATTTATTAAAATTTAATAATTCAAAATATGGCAAAAGCGATTAGTTGAGTTTTATAATTTTTTTTTGTTAAAATTCTACAAACACAACTTCTAAGATAAAATACCAACTCGATAAGCATTGTTCTTGCTTTCCCTTTTTCAATTTTTCCTTTACATTCCCTTATTAAGTTGTAACATATATCTACAAAATTTCATATCTTTAAGTGTATCTATAGAATAAAATTTGCTCTCAAAAAAAAATTCTATACTTCAAAAAAACCAAATTTATGAAAAGAATACCCCTCCTAAATCTACGATGTAGATTCCATCCATCAGTATTTATTACATCTACTTTATTACTTTTTTGTTTTTTTTCTTGCCATAATGCAGAGGAAAAATCTGATAAGCCGATTCTTCAATTCAGTCAATTTATTAGTGAAACCCCACTCGAAATTACCATCACCACCAATTTGGAATCTTTATTTGAGAAAAAAGATGATCCTGAGGAAAATGCAGAAGAGGTTTTTCAAAAAGCAAAATGTGAGATTCTACTCGATGGAGAACCATTTTTTGATGGAAAAATAAAAGTGAAGAAGCGAGGTATCACTCGAAAAAAAATATGCGACATCCCTCCGGTGATGATGAAGTTTGGGAAAAAAGACAAAGCATTTAAAATTAAGTTGGTCACGCCCTGTCTGCAAGATGAGAATGCTCAACAACTCGTTTATAAAGAATATTTGGCTTATCAAATGTATAGCGAACTGACTCCTCATAGTTTCAAAACACAGTTGGTGAATATCACTTACCGCGATAAAAAAGATAAAATGCAGTCCATTGAGGCAACTGGTTTTCTTATCGAAGAGGTTAACGAGGCTGCTGAAAGAATGTCTGCTGAATTGCTTCAACGCCACGAAAAAATAAAATATCTAAATCAAGATTGTTATCGGTTGTTTACCATGTTTCAATATTTTATAGGCAATACTGATTGGAATTTAAGTAAAAGACATAACATCAAGTTGATTCGCAAACACGATTCGAATAGTCCGATTCCTGTGCCATACGATTTTGATTATGCGGGGTTGGTAGATGCACCTTATGCGATTCCGCATCCACAGTTGCCGATTGACAATGTCCGTGAACGGTACTTCATGTGGCGGGGAAAAGACCATGATGGTTTTGAGGAAATCATTAAAATGTTTGAAGATAAGAAACCAGTCATGTTAGAAAAAATCGAAAGTTTTAGTTTACTGGAGAAGAAAAGAAAAGAAGAAATGATAAATTATATCGAAGGTTTTTTTAAGGCGTTGAATGAAAATGATGGTTTCCAGATTTGATTTATTTTCAGTAAATAGGGTGAAAAATAGTTATCGGTAACGAATTTTGTCTGCCAGTCTACATGTAAAACAAAAAGCTGCTAACATGAAATTAGCAGCTTTTTGTATTTTGTAAATGTATTGTTATATCTGAAGTGGAACATAAGTTACGTAACCATAAAGAATCATTTATTGATAATGCATTTACGAATAGTTAACATCTTCAGTTTGTAGCTGATAAAAATAAACACCATTCGGAATGCCTTCTGAGATCAAATCAATTTTATGTTCGCCTTCTGATTGGAAACCTTCAAAAATTGTAGCCACCTTTTCTCCAGTTAGATTAAATATCTGAATACTTATCTGTTCGGATTTTTTTAATTCATATTTAATAGTGGTTTGATATCCAAAGGGATTAGGATAATTTTGATGGAGTACAACTGCGTTTTTTTCTAGTTTTTCAATCGAAGTTACATCGGAACATAGTTTGAAATTTTTATCCGTAACATATGGGCCTGTGGTCGGTATCCAAAATTCTACTGTTGCTCCTCCAATCGCATATAAACATTGATTGTTATTTCCATCAAAAACTGATGCGTAGGCAAAAGCAGATTTCATTTCTGGAATATCTAATTGGATATTTTCCCAGCCACTTGAAGCATGATATTTCCAAGTTTCGTTTAATGGAAAACCTATATAATTTACTTCTGTAGCTCCTCCAAAAACAAAGATGGAATCACCAATCATACCCGAGCCATGCCACGTTCTTCCTTTTGGCATATCCTCTCCGTTACTCCAAGTGTCTGTCTGTGGATCATAAATTTCAACTTCTGCGTACATCGTGTCAAATTGTGATCCTCCCAATACATATATTTTTCCATCTATCACTTCAGAAGAAAAAGCAGCTCTTGCTCCTTGCATGCTTGTTTTAAAAGTCCATGTATCGGTGATTGGATCATACATTTCAATAGTATTGTCAATGGGGCCAGGAGCATCTTCACTCTTCCTCCCATTACGTACATTTTATTGTCAACAATTTCAGTCTCGTGATAAAACCTCGGTTTTAACATGGAGGCTTTAGTAGTCCAACTTCCTCCATCGGCAGGGTCAAATTCATAAACTGTTGCGACTGCGCCACCCCAAATGTTTTGATGATGTCCTCCTGTAACATATATCTTTCCATTAATAACTCCTGATGATGCCCGTAGCAAAGGAACAGGAAGATCAGGAATATTAGTATTCCATGTATTAGTTTGTGGATCATAAACTTCAACGATTGCAGTAGGTGTCCCAAAAGGCGAA
>CAJQQY010000020.1 GCA_905480595.1 uncultured Saprospiraceae bacterium
AAATTGATTATAAACAGGCCAAAATAAAGCAGATTCCTCTGCATTTAAATCCAAACGATTGGTAATATAAGCTACTTTTTGAGCTTCAATTTTTGCATTACCACGGTCTCCAGGTTGAGCGAAGAGACTTGCCGAGCAAAGGCAAAAAAGGCATAATCCTAAGATATATTTTTTCATATTTAAACTTTTTTTTAATGTCCTACATTTAGGTTTTAAGTTTTAAAAAAAGTCTTCCAAATCAGAAGCATCTATCTCATCAATTATTTCTTCCAAATATACATCTAAATCTTCATCCTCAATTTCCATTTCTGTCCAACTTCCTCCTTCCTCATTTCCCAAAATATTTAATAACTCTTGCTCTTCAAAATCGTCAATATTTGCTTTAACGTAATTTTCTAATTCATCTGAAGTTAAATCTGCTATCTGAGGATCTGACGTATTTCCATTATTTAAAATAAGAAATGAAGCGACCGCCAACAAAATTATCATCGCAAATCCAACCACCATTTTAGGTTGAAAAAAGATAGCCAAGTATTCTGTCAATCGATTTAGCCAACTGTTTTCAGTTCTAGGTGAAACAGATTCCACAACTGTTTTACTTTTAGAAAAATCAATTTCATTCAAAATTTGATCAGGCAACTGGCTGAAATAATTTTCAGGTATCTCAAACACCTCTTCCTTTTTCAACTTCGAAAGTGAAGGCGCTAATTTTTCCAACTCGTCTTGAATTTCTTTTTTATTATTTTTCATGATAAGCTTTTAAATGTCAGTTTGGTCATTTAAAAAATGTTCAATTTTTTTTACTGCGTGGTGATAAGAAGCTTTCAATCCACCTACCGAAGTTTCTAAAATATTAGAAATTTCTTTGTAACTCATTTCATCAAAATATCTCATATTGAAAACTAACTTTTGTTTTTCAGGTAAGATCTCAATCGCTCTCTTCAATTTTGATTGGGCTAAATCCCCATCAAAATAGCTATCCGCACTCAATCTATTAGCCATATCTAAGTCTCCATCATCGATGGAAGTTGTCGCTTTCTTCTTTTTTTTATTTAAAAAAGTAATTGTTTCGTTAGTCGCAATTCGATAGAGCCAAGTGTATAATTGAGCATTCCCTTCGAATTTTTTAATGTTTTTAAAAACCTTTATAAATGTATTTTGAATCACATCATTTGCATCATCATGCTCATTCACCATCCTTCTAATATGGCCATACAATCGCTCTTGGTATTTCAGCACCAGCCACCTGAAACCTTGTTCCACATTGATATCGTTTTGGAGCAAGTTTAAAATTTCTTCGTCCGAAATATTTGATGTCGTTTGCCGCAATATTTAAGGTTTGATATTTTGACTTAGAAAATGTCAAAAGGTTTAATTAGTTAAAATTAAATTTTAGAAATTAAACGTAAAATACGATGGTCATTGTTACATTCAAAAACAAAAGCGGTGTTAGGGATTCAAATCCCTAACACCGCTTTCGTTAATTAAATATAGAATATTCAACAAGTAATGTTGATTATTCTCTCCTTGTCTGTAACTGCCCTGCATTATTTATTTTCGTAATAATCACATCTACCCTCCTATTCTTTGCTCGCAGTTCGTTGGTTCTATTACTATTAAGTGGCATTTTATCTCCCATTCCAATCGTCTCAATTCGAAGCGGTTGAATGAATTTTTTGTACACCAAATAATGCTTGATCGCTTCTGCCCGTTTCTCTGATAGTTTTTGCAAAGCAGTTTTATCACCTTGATTATCTGTATGTCCTTCGATACGAATGGAGACTGTCCAATTTTCATTTAAAAACTCAGCCAATTCATCCAATGAAGCATAAGACTCTTCCAAAACAATTGCCTTTGATTGCTCAAAGAAAATAGGTTTCAACGCAACCTTTGAATTCACTTCCATTGGATCTAAATACAAATCCAAATAATGAGTTTTATAATAAACATAATCTGAACGAAAAGTGAGTTGTTCTTCTTTACCTGAAAAACCAGGTCTTTCAGCAATCAAACGATATGTCTTCCCTTTTGGCAAACTCAATTCAAATGTTCCATCATCTGACACATAAACACTTTCCAAATGATCTTCTCCCACAGGTGCGAATAAAATTCTTGCAGGTTGTTTTTGATCTGTTTTTGAATTTAAAATTCTTCCTTTGACATTTACCTGAATGGGATTGGGCGGCATCAATTCTGCTTTGAAAATATCTAACGAACCTTCTCTATTAGAAGAAAAATAAAGATAACCAGTCGCGGAATTAAAATAAGGTTGACTATCATCTGCATCAGAATTAATTGGTTCCACAAATCGATATGGCACACTCCAGTCTTCCCAATTATCTCCTGTCCGAATCAAATAAAAAATATCACTCCCCCCTAAAGATCCTTTTCGATCAGATGAGAAAAACAATCGCTTGCCATCTTCAGAAAGGAAAGGAGTCGTCTCACGATAAACTGTATTCACTTTAGGTCCAAGGTTTTGAGATTCACTCCATTGATTATGACCTATTTTAAAACAAACATATAAATCATTATCACCATAACTATCTGGTCGTTGCATAGAAAGGATTAAAATATTTCCATCCGCACTCATCGCTAAATTGACATCAGAATTATTATTAGAGTAATTTTTAATTTCGATAGGTTCTGGAAAAGTCCATTGATTATCAGATGCCTTCCGAGTAATTGAAAAACCTTTATCCAAACCTCCAAATTGAGAGAATTTATTAATCACTACTAACTCATTCCCATTTGGAGTCAATGCACTTACACTATTCGGCAATGCATTATTGAGTGGATAACTTGGATGAGATATTTTTTCAAAATCATCAAATATGGATTCTGCGACCCAAATGTCTTGATTGAATTTTGAACCTTGAGGATCACGAACTTCCTTTCCAGCTATTTTCGAATAAATGTATTTTAATTCATTTTGATAATCATTTTCATTCAACTCTTTAGCAATGTCAACCCCATCCAACTTGAGCGTTCGATCAAATGTGGAATGTCCAACTCTAGTAAAGTAAAGGGTTTTTCCATCAATACTTACGACGGGGGAGATTTCATCGTATTGCGAAGTATTTATGCCATTATTCAATGGTTCAACTTTGAAAATCTGAGCATTGCCCGCTGAATTAAATAGTAGGAAAACTAATGTTAAGTGAAGTGTAAGAATGTGTCGAATCATAGTGCTAATTGTGGTCTAAGGGATAAAAAAAGTAAGTAAAAGCCTTTATCTTTTTAGATGTTGGGGAGTTAGATTTCGAAGGGGAGTTAGATTTTGAGGAAAGTTGAACTTAAAATTAGAAAGATATTTCAACATATGCAAGTTTTAAAAATATCGAAAACTCTAATTTATTTTTCAAGGTTGTCACACCAACTATCTATTATGGATTTTAAAGCAATGAACATTGGTTCTCTTCCAACCTTAGTCACCAACTCTTCTTCCTCTTCCAAAAGAGAATCTTCAACAAATGCTAATAAATCTTCTTGAGGTGTATTTTCGAAAAAAACATTTAGTCTATCTCGAAATTGTTTTGAAGTCACTTCATTAATCAATTGCCAATTTTTTTCTTCAATTTTCCCTAAATCCTCTGCAGTCGTTCTTGGTAAATTTTCTACTTCGTCTTTTATTGATTTAAAAACCACTAAAACTAGAAATAAAAAATACTGTTTTTCGGCAGCAGTAAATAAATCAAAATTATCAGAAAAAATATAAGCGGCAATATTTGGTTGCTCCATACTTAAATCAATAGTTGCTTCTTTAAATGCTTCTTCTGACCCTCCAATTTCTTCTGCAACGCGATCAATAATTTCTTCCGAAATAAATTTCATCTTTTTTTTCTCGAAAGTAAAACATTTTTTCAATCTCAATGCCAATAATTCAAAAAAATAAGAGAATGATTCTATATTCAAAGAATCAAATTAAAATTGAGGTTGAGATAGTCATTGAGTTTGTCATTCAAAATATAAACTTTTCTTACCTTTACCGCAAAACATTCATATCGTGGAAGTAAAACTTTTTTCAGGAATCGAGTCAGAATATCTGTCTTCGAAAATTGCAGATTTTTATGGTTTTAATTTGGGTGATAAAACCCTTTTAAAATTCTCTGATGGTGAAATGCAACCCATCATTAATGAGTCCGTTCGTGGTTCATACGTCTTTTTAATACAATCAACTTTTGCTCCTTCGGACAATTTGATGGAACTACTATTAATGATTGATACTGTGAAGCGAGCTTCTGCAGGTTATATCACAGCAGTAATTCCATATTTTGGTTACGCAAGACAAGATCGGAAAGACAAACCAAGAGTTCCAATTTCAGCAAAATTGATTGCTAATTTGATCCAGGCCGCAGGCGCTAATCGAATTATGACTATGGATTTTCATGCTGATCAAATTCAAGGATTCTTTGACATACCTGTAGATCACCTTAAAAGTGAGGCAATCTTTATTCGTCACTTAAAGAAACAAGATATGTCTAACGTGACTTTTGCATCACCAGATGTAGGAGGCGTAAAACGTGCTCGAACTTATGCCAAACACTTCCAACGAAAATTAGTGATTTGTGATAAGTATCGAAAACGTGCTAACGAAATAGCAGGAATGACTGTCATTGGAGATGTAGCTGGAGCAGATGTAATTTTGGTCGATGATATTGCAGATACTGCAGGAACACTTTGCCGAGCTGCTGATATAATTATGGAAAAAGGAGCTAAAAGTGTACAAGCACTCATTACTCATCCAGTACTTTCAGGAAAAGCATACGAAAATATCAACAACTCAAAATTGAGTAAAATGATTGTAACAGATACCATTCCTTTGAAAGAAAAATCAGATAAGATCGAAGTAATTTCTACTGCTAAATTATTTGCCAAAGCGATCAGAAATACGCACGAACATCGGTCGATTTCTGCACTTTTTGTCGGTGAATAATTAGGAAACTAAAGTTCAGCTAACAAAATAAAATTTTAATATTATATCAATAAAAAGGCGCAAAATCACTTTTGCGCCTTTTTAAATTCGTAACTAACTGATAATCAGTCTTTTTTTCGCCCAAAGAAATAATTATTATTTGAATAAAATCTCTTTTTTGTTTTCAAATAATAATAAAAACCTTATCTTTGCGAGCCTTTTTGAAAAAGGGCTTAAAATCTGATATTTCTTAAAATTAAAATATTCATAAAATGGAGACAGTTGCCGTAAACGGAACCATCCGAACAGAAGTTGGAAAAAAAGCTACTAAAGCTATTCGTAAGCAAGGTGAAGTACCTTGTGTAATTTACGGAGGTGAAGGTGTAATCCACTTCTCAAGTGCCCCAAGTGCATTCAAACATTTGATTTTTACGCCAGAGTTTAAATTGGCTGAAATTACACTTGACGGAACTGCATACAAATGCATTCTTAAAGAAGCTCAATATCATCCAGTAACTGATGAGATTGTACACTTAGACTTTTTACAATTAATTGATGGACAAAACGTCCTTGTAAACATTCCAGTTGCATTTAAAGGAGTTTCTCCTGGTGTAAAAGCAGGTGGTAAATTGGTTTCTAAATTGAGAACAATTAAAGTCAAAACTACTCCAGACCAAATTGTTAACCAATTATTTGTTGACATCTCTGAAGTTACTTTAGGGAATTCAGTTAGAGTAAGAGACGTTGAAGTTACTGACAAAATGCAAGTAATGAATCCTGGTGCTACACCAGTTGCATCTGTTGAAATTCCAAGAGCATTGAAAAGTGCAGGAGCAGCAGAAGAAGCTGAAGCGGAAGTTGCTGAAGCAGAATAGTTTTAATAAAAAGACTTTACAATATAAAAAAGAGGCGCAGGGAAAACTTGCGTCTCTTTTTTTTGTTTTATGAAAAAACCAATTTCATCATTATGGTAAAAGCATGGTTATCTGCATTTCGATTAAGAACTCTTCCTCTAGCCTTAGCTAGCATTGCAATGGGAACATTCTTAGCTGCATCTTACGGTCTGATGCAACCTAAAATTTTCCTTCTTTGTGCATCAACTACGATTTTTCTACAAATACTTTCTAACCTTGCAAATGACTATGGAGACTCTATTCATGGAGCTGATAGCAAAGACCGAAAAGGGCCTCAAAGAGCAGTTCAGTCTGGTGAAATTTCATCTAAAGCGATGTTCCGAGCAATGGTTATTTTTGCCTTGCTATCATTAGTTTCAGGAGTTTGGTTACTTTTTGAAGCGATAGATTCTTGGCAGACGTTTGGTTTATTTTTAGGACTTGGAATTTTAGCTATCATTGCCGCAATCACTTATACAGCAGGAAATAAACCTTATGGCTACATGGGACTAGGAGATATTTCTGTTTTAATTTTCTTTGGATGGGTAGCCGTTTTAGGTACATTTTATTTGCATGCTCAATTTGTTAATTGGTGGCTTCTTCTACCTGCGACAAGCTGTGGACTTTTTGCAACTGCAGTTTTAAATCTAAATAATATTCGAGATATCGAATCTGATAAACTAGCTGGAAAAAATTCTCTTCCTGTACGAATGGGAAAAAGCAATGCAATAAAATATCATTGGTTTTTATTAATAGTTGGATTTTTATGTGCAGTAATTTATGTTGCTTTTCATTTTCAGAGTCCTTTCCAATTATTATTTCTAGTTGTTCTACCTTTACTTTTTATTAATGGAAAAGCAGTTTATGAAAAAAAGGAAGCTGCCGAATTAGATCCCTATTTAAAACAAATGGCCTTGACGACTTTGCTTTTTGTCATCACATTTGGGATTGGGCAAACTTTTGTTCCCTAAAGAGAAATCTAAAAACCTACTTCTCGTGAAATTAGGAAACCTATTCTTCCAATTGAAAGAATAGGTTTCCTAATTTTAAGCTGAACTAAATATATCTTTCCCCTTTAGGAAACAGGGGTTTGCTTTTACGGTTTCATCACTTTCTGCTTTATAGGATCAACAGCAGTAACCGTATATCCTTTTTTCCTCAACAATGCAACTACGCCATTATTCCCTCCCAAATGCCCAGCTCCAACTGCAAAAAAAGTAGGCTTAGTTTTCATCATTCCTTCCATCAAAGGAATCCAATTTTTATTCCGACCGACCAACAATAAGTCTTCAAACTCGCCTACTCCTTCAGTATCGCCTTCAATCATTTTATACAACTCAGGTAATGCTTGCTGCTTATACAAATCAACCATTTGCTTAAATTGATCATCACCTCCATCAGCACTTTTGATAGCATCAACTAACATCTCTGCTTGTGCTTCATAAGGAATACTATCAAACATACTGAGTTGAAACTCAATAGTTTCTAAACCATCCATTTCCTTTTTCCCTTTCTGAGCCATTTCCATAAACTCCATTTCGTACGATTTCAATTCGCCTGATTGCAAGGCTCCAGGTTCAACATCACCTGAGGCAAAAGTCGCGAGGAACAACGGTTTCATTTTTTCTAAGAACATCAAAGGCAAGCCTAATCCATCAAAATGTTCCTTTACTAATTTATAATCTTCATCACTAATTAAATCTTTCAAAGTTTTCCCACCTTCCATCGTTATCTTTCCCATCAATTTGAATAAGACACTCATATCACTCATCTCTTCCATATTGATCTCAAAAACTACTTTATCACTTGCCGCAAATGCCGTCTTCATTGATTCCGTTAAAAAGAAATCTTCCTTTCCAATCATATGAATTGTTCCAAAAACATACGATGTTTCCGTCAATTCATTTCCTGTAACTTTCCACAATAATGCATTTTCACTTGCAGCATAACTTTTTTCTTGCTCGACTTGAGCAACTGCGTTCTGTGAAGAGTTACATGAATAAAGGAATGAAACTAACAACAATGCAACTCCTAAAAAATTTCTCATCTGTTAAAATTTATTTTTTATAAAATTTATTTCTTTTAAAAAAACAGAACAATGCATTTACATTTTAGTTCGCATTGTCAAAATCCTCTAACATACTCATCAATAAATCAATCTCTTCATAAAATTCATAGATCAATTCAAAACTAACATTAGATCTAAAAACATAAGGTTCTAAAATATCATCTGGCTCGGTAACCGCAATGTAAATTTCATTTTTGATAAAAGAAACATACAACTCATTCTCTGTTCGTTCTCTAAAATTTAGAATCGTGTGCTGCATCGCACTTGACAATTTCTTAGCAATATCAGTTCCTTCCGTTGCATAAATCAAAAAATGTTTATTCATCTCTACAGCCAACATTTCCTTATTCACATCTTCTTTTCCGATAATCGGATGTTCATCATAGAGATTAATCGTGTGTAATGTTTCTACATCTACAGGATGCCCTCCTTTCAAATTAAACGAACGAATTGATTTTGAAAGATATGGTTTAAATTTTTTAGGTAGAATCAATACTTCACCTAACAATTCTGTTTCTAAAAATTCTCCAACACTTTTTTGATTCATTTTTGCGTAGAGGAATATTCCTCGAAATACATAATTTAAACGGCTCCTTACTTTTGAATATTCTCTCACATTTAATTCACTCAACTCAAAATCTAACTCTCCAATTTTTCCACTAATATAATCTTCGCCAGTATATTGAGGTGCAGGAGTTTTAAAAATCTGGCTAGCTAAAAAACGTTTCTTCTCTATTTTTCGCTTACTTTCATATTTAAGTGTTCCATAATTGACACTATTATCGACAAAATCTAAAATCAAATTCATCACGTTTGGTTTAAACTTCAACCTAAACTGTTGAATTCGATACAATAAATAACTTAAATAAAATCCAAAAGGCAAGACTAAGAAAAAGGATAACATCGTCGCTTGAAAATACAATAATACAATTATCACAACAGCAATCGCCATCGCAGAGATCGTCAGTAAGAATAATAATCTCTTGCGCACTCGTTCCATCCGAATTAATTCAGGGTGAATCGTATGATTATAAAATAAGCGAAATTCATCTACACGACGCATGAGGGAAAGGTAGGTTATTTAAATTGTAGTTTACTCATTCTGAAATGTAAAAAGGCTGAATGATCTTTGAACCATTCAGCCTTTTTTTAATCATTAAATTCATCATGTTTCGAAAGATACTCAGCGACCACTTCGTCAATCACATCTTTGAGGTATGCTTTTTTCAACTTTGCAATGGACTTTAGTTTTTTCAATTTCTCTTTATCAAATACAAATGAAACTCGTTTTTTAGTACTAGTCGATTCGATTTGCATAATGCTCCCTTCGACTGTACTTCTGATCAATGAATCAATTCCTCCTGACCTTGGTATCACTCTTCGCTTTTTCTTTTCAGTTTTTGCTTTTGGCTTTGATTCTGTTTTTTCGTTTTTATTTTTCTTCTTCTCTTTCTTTAATTCAAATTGTTCTTCAATAGATTCATGCACTACTTCTTGAAACAATGAGTCTAAATCCATCGTAAAGTTCTTCCCAGCATTAGCACGTTTGCTTGAATCTTTCTTTGCATGAGGTTTTGGTTTCTCAGGTTCCGACTGATAATCTTCCGTATTTTCCAATTCCAATACGACATCATCTATCGGATCACCTCCCCAATCGCCGAACAGACTTTCCAATCCTTTTTTAAATTTTTTCTTACTCAAAACCTACGTGATTTTTGAAAACAGATGGAGGATTTTTTTCTAAAAAATATAATCTGTTCTCTCTTGTTTAATAATAGTTTCCTCATTTTTCTTTTAAAATAACTTAAAATTTGACCTAAGTCAAGCACTAAAGCTTACGCTTGATCTTTTTGCTCCAACACTTCTTCTACTGGTTTAGGTTCCAATCGTTCTAAGATTTCATGGCAAAGTGCTAAATAATCTTTTGCACCATTGCTACTTCTACTATAAGAAAAAATATCTTTTCGTTGAGAAGGTGCTTCTGCTAAAGCAACAGTATTCCTGATTTTAGTATTGAATACTTTGTCTTTAAAATATTTATGAATTGTTTCCACAACATCTCGGTTCAAGACTTTCCGACCATCATACATTGTCGCGATAACTCCCCCGATTTGTAACTGCTTGTTTAAGCGGAATCTAACTTTATCAACGATTTGCTTAATTTTCGCAACTCCTTGCAAAGCCAAAAACTCAGTTTGCAATGGAATATAAACCACATCGCTACTAGTTAAAGCATTCAAAGTCAACAATCCAAGCGAAGGAGGACAATCGATAATTATGTAATCATAATCATCTTCCACAGTTGCAAATAATTCTTTCAAAATATATTCACGACCTGCTTCATTAATCAATTCCATTTCAGCTCCTGACAAATCAAGCGATGAAGTGATAATATGAAAATTTTCTTTGCACTCATATGGCTCTAAATCACTCTCGCCTCGAAGTGCTTCATAAATTGTATTTTTTTGACGAGGCACACCCAATGAAAGAGTTAAATTCGCCTGTGGGTCAAGGTCAATTAACAGCACCTTTCTACCAAGTTCAACTAAACCTGCTCCAATATTAATTGCGGATGTAGTTTTTCCAACGCCGCCTTTGTGATTAAGTAGTGAGATTATTTTTCCCATCCTGTATGTATATTCTTTTGTTTAAAAAATAACTTTCAAATAAAACGCAGAAAATAAATAAATATTAAGCTACATTTCTTCAACAATGAAGTTTTTAAATATCTTCATTACGTAAAATTATGAATTCCAAAACTTAATAAGGAATAAAAGTTCTATATATTACTAACACTCTATCAAAAAATTACGCCAAAAATTACGCTTTTGCTCATGAATGGAAAATCGCTTTTTATCAATACAAACCTTGAATTACGATTACCTGAAACAGAGTTTGCACAAACTCTGTTTCAGATAGTTGAAAATCAAAGAGAATATTTAGGAAAATGGTTGCCATGGGTCGAAAAAACCACCTGCGAAAAAGATAGTCTTGAGTTTTTAAAATCTTCGATATTGTTCAATAATGGTGGGCAAAAGCTAACGACTTTTATTTTCCATAAAAAAAAACTAGTTGGATCTGTCGCTTTTGTAAAAATAGACAAAGTAAATCATGCAGCAGAAATCGGCTATTGGTTAAGTGAAGATATGCAGGGCAAAGGTATCATGGCTCAATCTTGCGAACGATTAATTAAATATGGTTTTGAGAAAATGAAGCTTCATCGTATTGAGATAAATATTGCTCCAGAGAATTTAAAAAGTCTCGCCATTCCTCAAAAATTAGGTTTTCATCACGAAGGGACTATTCGAGAATCATTATTTTTTAATCATAAATTCCATGATGGAGAAAAATTTAGTTTATTAAAAAGAGAATGGATTAAAACATAAATATTTTTACCATTTTTTAATCTTAAAAATCAACATTTCACCATCACTTCCTTTTTTTAAATAGAAAAATACGTATATTAGATTTCACTTATTAATATTAAAAGAAAATTCCCTCCTAACTAACTATTTTACTATGAAACATTAAGTGTTTTTTCCCATAAAACTTAATGAATATCGCTATTAATAATTAAACCGCCTTAGCACTTAAAGAAACCTTAAAGGTTGTGTTTTTTAAAATATCTACAACTAAAAAATGGTTTTTAATACATTCAAATATTATTTAATATGCCTACACCATATTAATAATATTTTTTATTTTTGGTTAAAATAATAACATGTAATGAGAAAAATATTGATTTTAATGGTTGGATTTATGTTTGTTATGAACACACCAACACACGCCAATTCCGACAAAGCTATCTACCCATTCTCTTCAATTGAACAAGATTCAATATCTTCTTTACCAAAGGTTTTTCTCCTTGGTAATCATGAAGTTGCCTATGAAAAATTAAGCGGAGAAGGTTCTTCGCTTCTTGCTGTTTGTGAAGATGATTTTAATGAAGCTCACGGCAAATGGAATAGCTTATTAAAAGAAATGGAAGCACATGCAGAAATGATTAATTATGATATCAAAGGAGTGAAAATGTGGTTGCACGTTTTTTGGGACAATAACGGAAAAATTAATCATATTGCTTTTTATCTTAAACCAAATTCTAGAAATGTAAAAACGGAAGAATTGACAGCTTTCTTAACTGACTTCGTCAATAATTATCACCTTCCTGCTCAATATGAGAATAATTTTTCACACTATAGCGGTGCTGCTTTTCCAACGCTGAATTGGAAAAAAAAAAGCCAAATAACCGTTAAGGTGAAAGAAAAAGATTAATCTTATTTTTTAGAAAAAAAACCGAATTTTCAGTTTGAAAATTCGGTTTTTTTTGTTTTTGTAAATCTGATTTTTATAACTTATTCTTTAATGAAGAAATATTTATTCCTCCTTTCCGTCATTTCTCTTTTCTTTTTAGGTTGTAAAAAAGAAAAATTCTACCTGTCATGGATTGAGCATAATAGTCCAACTGAATTGACATTAAATGCTGTTCATTTTACTGATGATTCTACTGGACATATTGTTGGAGGAAATGTTTGGAATGATGATATTTATTTGAAAACAACTGATGGAGGAACTACTTGGTTTGAGGATACTTTGAATGGGAAAGAAATTTATCATATGCAATTCAATAGTGATAATAATGGGTTTGCAGTAGCCTGGGGTGGAGATTTTTATTTTAAAGAAAATCCTCAAAGCTATTGGGAATATCATAATTTGGGTTTTCCTTTTGAGGCATTTCGAGGAGTTAGTTTTTGGGAAAAAGAAAGTGGAATCATTGTAACCGGCGGAGCATTTCGAAGTGGAAAAATAATCTATGTCAATGATAATTTTGAAGCATCAATTATTGATTCCTTTTCACAAGAATTAAGTGCTGTTTTTCATTCTGAAAAAGATATAGTTCACGCAGTTGGATATGGAATCGTACTGCGTTCAACAGACGGTGGAAATACTTGGAAAAAGAAAGATATCATCGGAGATTTTTTTAGAGCCATTCATTTTCCAACGTCAGAAGTAGGCTACGCAGTTGGACATTCGGGTTCTATTATCAAAACAACTGATGCTGGTGAGAATTGGAATTTCATCCGAAATGGAGATGCCATCTCAACTTCTAATAAATCATTTCGTTCGGTATTCTTCGTAGATGAAGATCATGGTTATGTGGTGGGACATGATGGTTTATTTTGGAGAACAAAAAATGGTGGAGATGATTGGGAAACAATGCCCGATTTACCTGAAGTAGATTTGCATGATATTTTTATTCGGAATGGACGAGGATTCATCGTTGGAAAAAAAGGAAAAATATTTTCGTTTGACCTTTAGATAAAAAACCGCAAAAACAAAAATGTCTTTGCGGTTTTCTTATTTATAAAATTCTATTTTTTTACAAAATCGTTGCTTTTACAGCATCCAAAATAGAACGTACTTTAGACATATCTGGTGCTTGCGCATACACTCTCAATACAGGTTCTGTTCCTGAAGGTCGAATCATCACCCATTCTGTATCACTCAAGTAAAACTTAAATCCATCAATCGTTTCGATACTTTGAACGTTATAGTCTCCAAATGATTGATAAGGGTCATTTTTACACTTTTCGATAACAGCGATTTTTTGTTCTTCCTTAATGTGCAAGTCATCTCGATCAAAATCGAACGAACCAACTTTTTCATATAATTCAGCAATCAACTCTTTTAAAGTCTTTCCAGTTTTTGCCATAAATTCAAAAATCACCAATCCCATCCAAATTCCATCTCGCTCAGGAATATGGCCTTTTACTGCCAAACCTCCTGACTCTTCACCTCCAACCAAAACATCTTCATTAATCATGATTTCTGCTATATATTTGAAACCAATTTTTGTTACCTCAACTTCCAAACCTAGTGACTCCGCAAATTTTTTCATCTTATCAGTTACTGAAAAAGTAACCACTACCTTTCCTTTCAACCCCTTAAAATCATGCATATACCACAACAACAAAAGCAACAAGTGATGTGAGTCCACAAAGTTACCATCGCCATCATACATTCCAATTCTATCTGCATCGCCATCGTTTGCTAACCCACAAGTAATTTCAGGATCATTTTTGATCGTCTCAGAAAGCTCTAGTAGATTTCTATGAATTGGTTCAGGTGCTTGTCCTTTGAATCCAGGATTATCATCGCAATGCAAACAAATTGCATCGGGTAATAATTTCTGCAAGGCACTCTTTCCTGCTCCATACATTGCATCATAAGCAATTTTTTGACCTGAATTACGAATCGCATTCATATCAAAATTAGCTTCCACATGATCCAAATACATACCTTCCAAATCCACATAATTCAACAATCCATCATCCATCATTTTTTCCAAACTCGGAACTTCAATCGTCGAAACATCTGGCAACAATGCTTCTACTTCAGCAATGTCAGAAGGAATGGAAGGACCTCCATGAATACTTTTTAATTTATATCCATTATAGGAAGGTGGATTATGACTTGCAGTAATTACTACTCCTAATTGAGATTTTGTTTTCACCACACCAAGCGAAACCATTGGAGTAGAAACAAATCCTTTGGCCAAATTTACTTTGATCCCATACGCCCCAAAAACTTGAGTCACCGCTTCTGCAAACATCTCTCCTCCAAATCTACAATCATGTCCAATGACTACTTTATCATATCCTTTTCCTTGCATCCATTTTGCTGTCCCCTCTGCAACTCTTTTTACATTATCAACAGTATACTCTTTTGCCATTATAGCTCTCCAACCGTCTGTTCCAAATTTAATCGGTGTAACATTCATCTATTTATAAGTTTTAATTAGTTTTATAAAAATTTAATCCGTAATTATTGGTTTAAAAAATTGAACAAAAATACCAAAACACTTTTAAAACCCGCAATTCTATTTTTAAAGAATAGATTAAATATTTGCAAAGTACTTTACGGAGAAAAAAGAACAAGAGTTTCCCTTTAATTGATTTCCAAAAAGTTCATTTTAGTTTTTCAAACATAAAAAAAGAAACTCTACCTTTGTTTTAAAATTTTCTAAAAAATATTTTCAACGCTTAAACATTCCAAAACAATTGAGTTATAAAGATACATACCGACACAAGGGTTTAAGAAAAAAACTAGTAGAAACGATTCGAGCAAAGGGCATTAAAGATGAAAAAGTTTTGTCTGCCATCAATTCACTTCCTCGTCATTTTTTTATGGAGAAAGCCTTCGAGGAATGGGCTTACGTTGACAAAGCTTTTCCTATTGGAAGTGATCAAACCATATCTCAACCTTATACCGTCGCTTTTCAAACCGAACTTTTACAAATAAAAAAACGAGATAAAGTTTTGGAAGTTGGAACTGGTTCAGGTTATCAAGCTGCGATTCTAGCTTTGCTTGGAGCACGAGTTCACACCATCGAAAGACAAGAAGAATTATTTCACAAAACCAATGAACTACTCGGAATGTTGGAGGTTGGAAATATTCGAACTTACTTCCGAGATGGTTACAAAGGTCTCCCGGAGTTTGCTCCTTTTGATAAAATGATTGTTACCGCAGGCGCAAAAGAAATTCCAGAAGCTCTTAAAAATCAATTGAAAATTGGAGGCGTTCTAGTTATTCCAGTTGGAGATGATAATGTGCAAAAGATGTATCGCATTACTCGGATTTCTGAAAAAGAATTTAAGAAAGAAGAATTTGCAAATTTTCGTTTTGTTCCATTTTTAAAAGGGACGAATAAAAAATAATTCCTTATGAAAAATTTCCTCCTCCTTTGTATCCTATTTTTTTCATTTTCTTATTGCTCAAATGAACCTTCTAAACCATCGCCTGATGTGGAATATGATTTGGAAAATGTTCGAGTCTTAGTTCCTCGAGAATATCAAAAGTTTAGTTCTAAAAAAGAGGTTAAAGAAAGTTTATTAGGAGGTACTGATTCTATAAGTTTTCAAAATCAATTACTATTGGATCGGGTGTTCCTTTTGCAAAAAAATGATAATCATATCTTTTCAAAATATGAAAATGGACAACTAAGCTTCATTACTTTTAAAACTAATGGAGATTACGAAATCATGAACGACGAAACAGAAGATTACATTTTGAGTCAATATGAAAGTTCACTTGAAAAAAATATTTTCCCTATCGATTCTCTCTATCGTTTT
>CAJQQY010000021.1 GCA_905480595.1 uncultured Saprospiraceae bacterium
AGTATAACGGTATTGGCTACAAGTCCTGCTGGAAATATTTCATACGAATTAAATGGAATGACTAACACAACAGGTATTTTTGAAAACCTGCCTTCAGGAAATTATGAAGTGATCGTCTCAGATGGAAATGAATGTTCCGAAGTTGTTTTATTTGAAATCATTGAACCTTCAGCAATGGATGTCGCCAGCGAAATTACTCTTCCTATCGATTGTTTTGGTGGAGCAGGGGAAATCGTAGTGGAAGCATCTGGAGCCAATGGAGATTTTGATTACACCTTAAATGGAGAGACAAATGAAACTGGAATTTTCCAAAATTTACCAGCTGGTACATTTGAAATAGAGGTTGTAGATGGATTGGGTTGTACACAAATTGAAATGATAGAATTAGTAGAGCCAAATGAATTAATAGGAATGGTCACTCAAACGACTGTTGACTTGGGAGCAGGAGATGGAACAGTAACTTTAGAAGGTAGTGGAGGAACGGGGGCACTTTTATATTCTATCGATGGACAAAATTTCCAACCTGATAATATATTTATAGAACTTCCAGCAGGCGATTATGAAGGGACTGTTATGGATGAAAATGGATGTACGTCAATTGTTAGTTTTACGATTCTCTTGGAAACTGCCATTAATAATACTGAAGAAGGAATTGGGAAAATTGAGGTTTCACCAAATCCATTTTCTGAACAATTATTTTTAACTGTAGAGTTGGAAACATCGCAAAATCTAGAATTGACTTTATGGACAGTTTCTGGAATTCAAGTTTTTCAAAAAACAATACATTTCCAAAATGGAAATTCTAGAATTGATTTAGATGTAAACGAACAATTAGCAGCTGGTGCTTACTTCTTAAAAGTTGAAAATAGCAATGGTTCAATTGGGCATTTTAAATTGATCAAGCAATAGGGAGAACGTTAAACGTTTTACGATGGACGTTTCACGTTTGAAAAAGACTGCGGAATGCTAATGTAGAATTAGTGTTCCGCAGTCTTTTTTGAAATGATGAAACCCGTGACACGGTTTCGAACCGTGTCACGGATTAAAGGAAAACAAAAGCCTTGGAAAAAAACATTTCACCAAGGCTCATAATTCTTGAAATTATCTAGGGTGTAATAATAAAACAAATTTTTTGAATGACAGATGCTTTAGTATTAGTTTGAATACTTCCTGAAATACTTGACACTTGATCTTCATAAAGAAATTCAATACAAAGTTCATCACCACAGTTTACTGGATATTCAACGGAATATTTTTTACCAGCTTCAATTTTATCTAGATCAATATTTATTACCTCTATAGCTGCAAAAGAAAAGGCTGGTCTTTTGAAGCGTAATACAAAATTAACATTTTCAGTTTCTATGTTTGTAATATTGCGTACCCGCTCTAGAGTAAGTTCATCTACTTTGAAATCAACATAGACTCTACATTGATATATACCACTAGAAAGAGTTGTATCAATAACTCTAATATCTTCAACAGTCGCTAAAGGAATCGCATAATCTGCATCAAAAGGATTTGTATTAAGTTCCACATCATCAATATTTTTTAAACAAGAACAAAGTGAAATCGTAAGTAAAAAAAGTAGCAATATATTTTTCATAATTAGAAGTTGATTTTAAAGGTTAAGAAAAGATCATTTTTTTGTTTTCCATTTTTAAATAGTGGAGATGACTGCATAGAAAGGTCAAAATAAGGTGTAGCAGGTTTATATTCGGGCTTGGAGTATCGCTTTTTCAATCGCACTAGTTGCCAAATTGTTACACCCCAACTTATCGCAGTAACAGCACTTGTGGTATAAAATACTTTTTTACTCTTATTGTATTTTTGCCTTTCATCATTATAGTTCTCTTTGGTAGGTGCGATAGAGTATATTTCACTTGTTTCAAAAAGACGATAGGCTTCCTCCGTTCTTTTTAAATTATTTCTTGCTGATAGATAAGTTGAAAGGGTAGCTACACTTAATGCACCACTTGTTGTAAAGTAGATTAATTTAGGGATGGTGACTTTTTTCGTGAATCGTTTTTTATCATCCAAGTATTTCGAAAATTCAGGAGTAGATGTCAATACTTTTCGCATATAAATCAGCGAATCTTTATAGATCGTAATTGTCGTATCTAAAGGTAGATAGTCAGGTGCCCAAATCGTTATGTCATAATTTCCAACAGGAAGACATGCACGAAGTTGATTGTGCAAAGAGTCATTTATTTTCACATAGCTATCACCGATGACAGGGTATAATTTAAAATTAACTTGACCTGTATCAAGTTGGCTTAGGACAGGAAATGAAATGAAAAGCAGGAAAAGGGGGATGAGGTTTTTAATCATAGAGAGATGTATTTTAAAAATTTACTAATGATTAAAATTAATAAATATTATTGTCTTGATATATTAATTGGGGGTTATTTATGCTATAATTTACTTGCAAGTTTACGTTCTTTTTCGCCAACTGCCCTACCATAGTGTTCCGCATTTTTTTGAGAAAAACGGAATCTAATTAAGTCAAGATGTGTTAGTCTATTTTTTTAAATGATAAACAACAAAAGTTATGATTTTATTTAGACCCGTAAATCAAGCAGAGTTAGATTTAATTATTCAAGATGATTGGAAAAATTTCCACCACGCTTGGTTGGATAGCCAATTTTTTATCCAGTTCTAAATGAAGCTTACGCAGAGCAAATTACCAGGGAGTGGAATGTTCCAACTTTTGGAATTGGTCATGTTTTAAAATTTGAAGTGCAAGGTGATTTTATTAAAAAAATTATCAAGTATCTCTTAATTAATTGGGAGTTAACATAGAAATCGATCGTTGGGTGTGGAATTGCAAGGGGTCGGTTTTTTTATACGAAATTTTGGTTTCTCGTATTATTATTATTATTATTATTATTATTACATAACTTATCGATAAGAAACAAAATATTATTTATCACCTTTTAAACGTTCAATTTATGAAAACATTAATTTATTTCTCATCCCTTACCTTTTTGGTCTTACTCACTTATTCTTCTTGTAAACAAAATTCTGAAATAAACCAGAAAGATTATTCCTTGGAAAACGCAACAGAAATTGTTGATAAGTTTAATGAAGGAAAACCACCAAATGAAATGGCTATTTATAAAAAAGTCTCCATTGAAATTGTAACTACGAAAAAGGAAATCGTTCTTTTTGTAAAAGAAGGAAATAAGCAAAATCAAATATATATTTTACAACAAGATCCGTCTAACAAAAGGAAAATTATCAGAGAAACTATAGAGTCTGCTGAAGTTTTATTTTTCAATAGACACTTATTAATTAATTCAACAAAAAATGAATTAAGATTTTATTTTTCTGTTGATGAAACCATTCCTAATTATTTATCTAATCTAAATGTAGGAGTAATTTCAAATGGTTATGGTCTTGTTCAACAAAAAGGGATAAAATTATCGTATGATTCCATGGAAGATTTTCATGATATTCCATCAATATATACTGTAATGAAAAGGACTGTTGAAAATCAAGTAAATTTAAGAGCTGATGGAGAAGGAGGAGGATCAATTGAGACGACTCTGGAATGTGGCTGTTGTTCTCCTAGTACACCAACTGTATGTGCTGATGTTACAGCTGGAAATTGTGATAGCGGAGGAGCTAATTCAACTAGTTGTTCTATTTCTTTGAGTGATGGAAGTTCATGTTCAACAACTTGTTCAGATAATTGGGATTCATGTTGTAATGATACATCGAATGATGAGAATCCATAAAAAAGGATATGTTCAATAAGCTGTGTCAAGTTGCTTAATGTTTGACTAAGTTATCAAAAAGTCTTTATCATTTTTTAGGATGATGAGGACTTTTTGCATTTTTAGGTTCGCTGTCGATTGAGTGAAGTACGAGACGATTTTATTAAAAAATATGAAATCCAAAAAGTAGGTTTAGATCACCATGTGGAATTATGGATTCCATCAGAAGAGTTGGGAGAGATGAATGATAATATTATTGGAAAAATAGAATTGATTAGCTCATTTAAAAAATAACTAGAGACTGGCTTCGAGCCAGCCTCTAGTTATTATATCCTTTTTGCGAAAAAAAACAGAGGCTAGCTCAAAGCTAGTCTCTGATACTTATATCTTAATAAGTATGCTCTTTCGTATCCGTCCCTCCACTATTCGTTGCAGTAATTTTCACTTTATTCGCTGCTCCATTTGCCAAACTAATCGATACTTGAAATACATTTGTTCGACTATTAAAAGTAAAATCAGTAATCGTATTTCCGTTGTGCGTAATTTTAATTTGATCCTTTTTCGAAACGTTCGCGATATTACCAATAATCGTACTTCCAGAAACATTTGGATTAAACGGATTCGCCGTAGGTGTCGAAACTGAGGTAAGCGTAATCACAGGTTTGCTTTCTTGAGCTACTCTTGGACTGTATTTTAAACTCGTCTCTGCTGAAGCAGTTCCTCCTGTATTTGTTGCTTTGATTACAAATTTATTAGTTCCGCTTTTTAAATCAACTGGGATTAAAACTTGTTTTTTACGTACGTCAAAATTGAAATCAATATTTTTTCCATTAAACGTCACCTTGATTTGATCTTTCTTCGTAACGTTAGAAACAGTTGCTTTAGCAGTTGTCTTTTGAGACTTCGCTTTTCCTCCAGGCCGTTTAGGACTTGTGAATTTAATCGTCGGTTTCGCAACTATTAAAATTTTCTTTTCGAAAGTAACACTTGCCTGGTCGCTATCACTTCCATCTCTATTTTTTACAGTTATTTTAATTGTGTTTTTCCCTTCTTTTAATTTTACTTGCGCTGAAAATTCCGTTCCTCGCAAAGTGAAATTATTTAATCTTTGTCCATTGAACAAGAAGGTTACATCGTTTTTACTTCTTACATTTTTAGTGGTAGCTTTTACTATAAATGTTTCTCGTTTAACTGTTGAGTTATTTTTAGGCGAACTAATTTTTACTGTTGGTAAAACTTTGGGCGCATTATACTTTACTCTTACGGATTCAGAATCAGAACCATCAGCAGTTGTTGCTTTGATAACAATCGTATTTGTACCTTCTTTCAAAGTAACATTAGCTGTCAAAATTTTTGAAGAAGTACTGTAAGAAAAATTACTAGTATTACTTCCGTTAAGCGTAAAACGGATATCGTTTTTACTATTCACGTTTAAAATTTTTGCATTGACCACCGCAGTTTTTGAATCTGTTGTTGAATTATTAGTAGGTTGTGTGATATCCACAGTTGGTGGATTTTTAGCTACGACATATTTCACTCTTACGGATTCAGAATCAGAACCATCAGCAGTTGTTGCTTTGATAATAATCGTATTTGTACCCTCTTTCAAATTAACATTAGCCGTCAAGATTTTTGAAGAAGTACTGTAAGAAAAATTACTAGTATTACTTCCGTTGAATGTAAAACGGATATCGTTTTTACTATTCACGTTTAAAATTTTTGCTTTGACCACCGCAGTTTTTGTATCTGTCGTTATATTGTTCGTAGGCTTTGTGATGTCGACAGTTGGCGGATTGCTTGGAGCATTGTATCGAATATTGACACTTGCTTCATCTGTTCCATCATTGTTTCTTCCAAAAACAGAAATTGTATTATTTCCATTTTTCAAATTAAGACTTGCTGTCACGACTCCTGAAACAGGACTAAAAGAAAAATTGCTAATAGTGCTTCCGTTCAACTTTACGGTAATGTCACTTTTCTTTTGCACCTTCTTCACTCTTGCATTTAAGTTTGTCGTTGCTGACGAACTTGTGCTATTATTTGTAGGATTATTGATCGTCACTTCAGGTGGATTAGAAGAAGACACTTCACAATTTTTATTCGCGGTATCTTCATCATCACCTACATCATTGAATGCTTTGATGCTGATCAAATTATTTCCATTATCCAAAGTTACAGTACTCTGGAACACTTTTGAATTTGAATTATAAGTGAAATCTGTTCGCTTATTTCCATTAATTCTAAAAATGATATCACTTTTACGTGCTACATTTAGAACCGTAGCAACGACAGTCGTTCGACACAATTGAGCATTCGGATCCATCGGATTTGACGTTCCAGAACTTACACTTGTGATCGTTACCACAGGAGGATCCATTGTAGGGGTATTCGTTCGCTTGTAAACGATGGTCACTTCATCTTGAGCTTCACCAAATTGATTGTACCCTTTTACTCGAATGATATTTTGTCCTTCTCTCAAATTCGAAGAAGCACTAAATCTACCTGTTCGAGAGTCAAAACTAAATGAACTTTTTTGAGTTCCATTGATATAGAAACGAACATCATTTTTAGTGGTAACGTTTTCCAAAACTGCTTTTATCGTAGCTCTATCATCATTCACTTCAGAATAATTCTGACTTGGTTGAGTAATGTTTACTCGTGGTGGTTTTGGTGTTGGCTGGTTAACTACGTATACGATCGTTGTTTTATCTTGATCGCTACCAGCTTCGTTGGAACCTTTTATAGTTACTTCGTTTGGGCCAAATGCTAAGTTCAAGTCAGCACTAAATCGACCCGTACGAGAATCATAATTAAATAAACTTTGCTCTCGTCCGTTAACATAATATCGCACATCATTCTTGCTGGTAACATTTTCCAAAGTTGCTCGAACAGAGAAGTTTTTTAAATCAGTTTCATACGGGTTCCGGGCAGGCGAAGTAATATTCACTCTTGGTAAGTCCACCTTTTTCTCATAAAAAATAATTACATTATCACGCGCACTTCCAGTTTGATTTCTACCGATGATTTCGATTTCGTTTCTTCCTTCATTCAATCTAAGGTTCGCAGAAAATTGATCTCTTCGACTATCATAATTGAAGTTGTAATCATTTCTTCCATTCACTCGATACTCGATATCATTTTTACCATTTACATATCTGATGTTAGCTTGAATAGTAAAATCTTGATTTTCAGAAGTATATCTTTCGCTTCCTGGATTCGTAATATTTACTTGTGGTGCATAAGTATTATTCCCCGCAGGAGGATTTGAACCACCATCACCATAATAAATGATAACTGTTTCTTCATCAGAACCTGCTTGGTTGGTTGCAGTAATTAAGACTTCATTATTTCCATATTCCAATGGGAAATTCGTTCGGAATCTTCCTTTGTTAAAACTAAAACTTGAAGGATTTCCATTGACATAACATCTAACATCATTTTTATTTTTGACATTCTTAATCTTTGCATCAACTCTTCCAGACGAAACATTTGAGACGTAAGGATTCGTTCCTGGATAAGTTACATTGATAATTGGTGGTTCCATGGTGTTGGTTCCAGGATCAATAATCCATTGCAAACCTAAATTGGTATAATGATGAAGATCATTGGTTCCAGTCAAGTTATTATCATTTTTCCATAATTCTCCATCCAAATCATCACTTAACGGGAAAGTGAATTTATGACCAGCGTGCATCGAAAATCTAGGCGTAAATTGGTAACCTAATTCAACTCCAAGAGAAGGCATAAAACTAATTTTACCAGCTCCATCTTCGAAGCCATGAGCATTAGTTTCATAAACGCCATCTCGAATATCATTTTTCAAAGTTTTCTTAATACTTGTTTTACTATCATTCTGATCAATGCCAGAATAATCATAAATTCCTCCATTATCCGCTTGATCTAATTTGACATTGTACCAATCCAAATTAATTCCTCCATAAAGTGAAGCAATAATTCCAGTAT
>CAJQQY010000022.1 GCA_905480595.1 uncultured Saprospiraceae bacterium
CATTTGCTCAGAAACATAATCTTTGGTTTCATGCAGATGGAGCACATGGTGGCGCAGCTATTTTTTCCAAAAAATATAAATCATTAATCAAAGGAATAGAGCTCGCAGATTCTGTCATTATCGATGGACATAAAATGATGATGACCGCAGGTTTGATTACTGCCTTGATTTATAAAAATGGAAAAGATAGTTATCGAACCTTTCACCAAAAGGCAGATTACCTTTGGGAAAATTCAGAAGAAGAATGGTTCAACTTGACGAAGCGAACTTTTGAATGCACAAAGTTTAATTCCATTTTAGAAATTTATTCTTTGATTAAAAATTACGGCGTAGATATTTTTGATGAGTATATAACTAACACTTATGACTTGGCGAGAGCTTTTTCAAAAATGCTTCAAGAGAATCCTAACTTCGAAATTGCTCATGAGCCTGAGTCAAATATTCTCTGTTTTCGAGTTATAGAAAATGGAAAAACGAAAACTGAACTCAATGAATTAAATGCTAGAATTCGAAAACAACTCTTGCATGATGGGAAATTTTATATCGTTCAGACGATGTTAACTAATTCCATTTATCTCAGAGTAACTTTGATGAATTCTTTTTCTACGATTGAAATGCTGGAAGAGTTGATTAAGGAGATTATAAAAATAAAAAGTGAATAAACTTTAGAATAAAAAGGTCTATTCACTTTTTTCTATAAAATCATAATATCTAATTTGACATTTCAAATTCTGATTCGTACGCCTTGGAGAAATTTTCACTTCATCTTTTTCAAAAAATAACGTCCTCTTTTACACTAAAGAAACAACCTGTTGCATTTGGACAAAATCATACTATTTAATTTCAATTAAATAATTACTAAAAGAATTAAATTTGTTTTTCAGGTTTAGTTTCACTATTTTCGTAAACTTACTCTCGTAACCTTAAAATAAAAATAGATGAGAACGAATAATCGTGAAATTTTAATCTACTACAATCCAGAGTCTGTTTCAGATAGACGAATGGTGGCACATGCTCAAGGAATGTCTACACACATTAGAACATTTTCGCATGCAAAATCTCCTTCAACTGGTACTAGTTGGCAAATGATTTTACGATCATTGGATGTTCATCCCAAAGATCTTTTAAATAAGGCTCATCCATATTATCAAGAGAATATTCGGGGTCGAGAATTTAATGAGGAAGACTGGTTGACGGTAATAGCCAACAACCCGGATCTAATCAAAGCTCCCATTGCCGTTAGAGGTAGGCGTGCAATTTTATGCAGTAGTCCTACCGATATTTACAAACTCACAGCACCTAGTGCACCTCTTGTTTAAGCCTTAGACAAGAGGGTGAATTTAAACAAACAACTTCTTCTCACCCACTAAAATCCTGAATAAATACTCCTAATTTATTCGGGATTTTTTTATACAAAAAGATCGCTGCGCTGCCAGAGAATTCGGAACGATCTCTGTTCTTTTTTTTCTCAAATCAATCAAGTTTTTGTATCTTTGTGCCGCTAAAAAAAATAATTTTCAACTTAAAAAATAATAACTATTATGGCAGCATTCGAAGCAGAAGGCAAATTGTACAAAAAAATGGACACTCAACAAGTAACAGATACTTTCAAAAAAAGAGAGTTTGTTGTTGAGATGGTTGATGGTGCATACACTCAATTAGTAAAATTTCAGATGGTGCAAAACAACTGTGAAAAACTAGATGGATTTAATGAAGGTGATGATGTAAAAGTGACTTTCAATTTGAGAGGACGAGAATGGACCAGCCCACAAGGAGAAGTTAAATACTTCAGTACTTTGGATGCTTGGAAAATTGATTCGCAAGCTGCAGCGCCTGCCCAACAAGCAGCTCCAGTTAGCGCTCCTACAAGTATTCCATCGCCAACTGATGCTCCTCCTGCTGCAACAAGTAACGACGATTTACCTTTTTAAAAAAAGGTGAATTTTGAATAATTTATTTAGAGTACAAACACGTTTAAGTATCCTAAAGAAAAGGGCTGGATTGTTTTGATAACTAATGCCGATCCACTAATACCTCAAAATTTGCTCAGCCCCAAAAAAACATCCTCTTCCAAGAAGAGGATGTTTTTTTTTGTGTAAGTTCACCTTCAAATTATATGGTTTTAACTCGATATGAAATTCAAAAAAGACACCCAATATTTTAAATTTTGTTCTTATGGATTTTTGAAGAACCTTAGATTCTTTGATGCATTCCTCTTACTTTTCTTTTTGGAGAATGGAATCTCTTACACACAAATTGGAATCATTTACGCTACTCGAGAAATCATTATTAATATTTTTGAAATACCATCGGGAATAATTGCTGATACTTATGGTCGAAAAAATTCCCTTATTGCCGCCTTTTTAGCTTACATCATTTCTTTTATGTTTTTCTACCTCATGTCCGATTTTTATTGGTTTATAGTTGCCATTATTCTTTACGGAATGGGAGATGCTTTTCGTTCAGGAACTCACAAAGGGATGATTATGGATTATTTGAGAATAAATAATTGGGAGGATCAAAAAGTAAATTATTATGGACTTACTCGTTCTTGGTCGCAAAAAGGCTCTGCCATTTCAGCACTTTTCGCTGGAGTTCTAGTTTTGTATTCAGGAAGCTATCGAAGCATATTTTTATATTCAGTCATTCCTTATTTGCTTAATTTTTTAAATATTTATTCTTATCCGAATGAATTAAATTTTTCTCTAAAAAAGAAAAGCAAAACAACTGAAAAAACCATTGGTGCAAATTTTAGATCTTTTTTCCACATAATCAGGCAACCAAAAGTATTTCGAATTATTAATTCTACCGCGCTTCATTCTTCTTATTTAAAAGCTATCAAAGATTACATTCAACCTTTGATGTTGAATGTAATTTTGATTATTCCTTTAATGATGGATTTGGATGAAAAAAGAAAAAGTGGTTTAGTCATTGG
>CAJQQY010000023.1 GCA_905480595.1 uncultured Saprospiraceae bacterium
AATTTTCAAATATAGTTCCCGCTTTGTATGGTTTTGTTCCTCAAACATTATGTGCGGAAAAAATAGCAGAATATTGTATGAAGCAAACTGGTCGTGAAGGAATTGTTGGTGATGATGATCCGTTAGATATTTGTGTATTGACTGAGCGGGAAGTAACTCATGGAAATATTATTGTAAATGCAATTCCGATTGGAGGTTTTAGAATGATTGATGGGGGGGAAGCTGATGATAAAATTATCGCAGTATTGAAGGATGATGAGATGTATGCTCAATGGGAAGATATTGCAGATATTCCTGAAAATATTTTGAATAGATTGAAGCATTATTTTTTGACCTACAAACAATTGCCTGGAGAGAATCCAAAGTGTGAGATTACTCATATTTATGGCAAAGAGGAGGCTCATGAAGTGATTCGAAGAAGTAGTATAGATTATTTAGATGCCTATGGAAACTTGGAAGAAGTTCTTTCCTTTACCATGTTGGAAGCGATGAACTTTGGACAAAGACAACAGAAGATGTTGGAGGATTTGGACTAAGTTTATTAACGGTGAATCGTTATCGATTAACTATTCATATCATTATGTAAATATATTGTTATGTTTCTTGGATAAAAAAAACTTCCAGCTCAAATGAGTTGGAAGTTTTTTTTTGGAAAATTAAGATTGATATTCTGCTGGATCTTCGATTCCTAATTCAGAAAATCCTTTTAATCTAAGCACACAAGAGTCACAAATTCCACATGGCAATCCTTTTTCATTAGGATCATAGCAAGTTGATGTGATAGCATAATTTACCCCTAAATCTAATCCCATTTTGATGATTTCTGATTTTTTTAAATCGATTAAGGGAGTATGAATGGTTAGTCGGTTTTCATTTTCTACTCCTGATTTTGTAGCTAAATTTGCCATTTTTTCATACGCTTCAATATATTCAGGACGGCAGTCAGGATAACCACTATAATCAACTGCATTGACTCCGATAAAAATATCGTCAGAACCAATAACTTCAGCATAAGCTAATGCAAATGAAAGAAAAATAGTGTTTCGAGCAGGGACATAAGTTATAGGAATTTCTCCCTCCATTTCTGCTTCAGTTCTACCTTTTGGAACTTCAATTTCAGCTGTCAATGCTGATCCTCCGAAAACTCGCAAGTCAATATTTGCTGTTTTATGTTCCTTTATTTCAAAGTGTTTAGCGACTTTTTGAGAAGCCTTTAATTCAAATTTATGTCTTTGCCCGTAAGAGAATGATATAGCATAAATGTCAAATCCTTTGTTGATTGCATATGCTAAGATTGTTGATGAATCTAATCCTCCACTTAATAATACAACAGCTTTTTTATTCATTGAAAATTATTTGTAGGAAGCAAAGTGACCAATCTGGCTCTTGACTCCTCTTAAAAAAATGAGTGCAAAAATAAAAACACTTTTGAAATTGAGAGTATTTTTAGCAATGGATATTATCTTTGTGGTAATTATTTTGAAAAAAATTAAAACATAAAATATGTCTTCAAAAGAATTTGATTTGTTAGGAAAAGCTGTGAATGAATTACCTGCCTCACCAGATGAAGCACAATTAGATTCATTTCCAAATAAGCATAAAATGCGGAATTATATTGTTGAATTTCATTGTGCAGATTTCATGTCAATGTGTCCAATTACACAACAATCTGATTTTGCAAAAATTCACATCAGATACATTCCCGATGAGGAGTGTATCGAAACGAAATCATTAAAGTTTTATTTGCAATCTTATCGAAGTCAAAAAACGTTTAATGAGGAAATAGTTAATCGAATTTTGACAGATCTAGTGGCTGCGTGTAATCCAAAGTGGATGCAAGTGAAAGGTGCATTTGTTGCTCGTGGTGGGATTAGTTTGACAACTATTGCAGAGCATCCAAGTCTTGAAGTTGAAAGTGTTGCAGGTAAATAATTCGTATTAAGGCACTTTATTTTGACTAAATAATTTTGGACTTTAGAAAAAGAGAAGTGTATTTTAAGTGGGAAAAAAAGCATGAAGAACGGTTAATTCTTTTTTAGATTAACCGTTCTTCATTTTGTATTATACATTAAACAAGAAGTGCATGATGTCACCATCAATGACTTCGTAAGTCTTTCCTTCTACACCCATTTTACCGGCTGCTTTAGCTGCTGCTTCAGAACCTAAAGTTACGAAATCATTATATTTGATAACTTCTGCTCGAATAAATCCTTTTTCGAAATCTGTATGAATTACGCCCGCAGCTCCAGGAGCAAGAGTTCCTCTTTCGATAGTCCAAGCTCTTACTTCTTTTTCCCCTGCAGTAAAATATGTGATGAGGTTTAGCAATTTATAGCAAGATAAAATCAATCGATTTACACCTGGTTCTGTTAAGCCCATTTCCTCTAAGAATAACTCACGATCTTCCTTGGTATCTAACTCGGCAATATCTGCTTCCGTTCCAGCGCAAATAAAAATGACTTCTGCTTTTTCATCTTTTACACATTCCATAAATCGAACGGTGTGTTCATTTCCAGAAATTACAGAATTCTCATCTACATTGCAGGCATATAAAATTGGCTTAGAAGTTAACAACATCATTTCTTCCATTAATTCCATTCCTTCATCTTCTAGTTCAACAGTTCGCGCAGGTTTTTCATTTTCTAAATGTGCTAAAATCGCTTGTCCTTGTTCTACCAATTTTACAGCAGATTTTTCTCCAGCTTTAGCGTTTTTCTTCAATTTTTCTAAACGCTTTTCCACCGTTTCGATGTCCTTCAAAATCAATTCCATATCGATGATTTCTTTATCTCGAACTGGATCAACTGAGTTATCTACGTGGATTACATTGTCGTTATCAAAACATCTCACCACATGAACAATCGCATCTACTTCACGGATATTTGCCAAAAATTGGTTTCCCAATCCTTCCCCTTTACTTGCTCCTTTAATTAAACCAGCAATGTCCAAAATTTCAACAGTTGTCGGTTGAACCTTTTGAGGAACGACTATCTCAGCTAATTTATCTAATCTTTCATCAGGTACCGTAATGATTCCTAGGTTCGGTTCTTTAGTTGCAAACGGATAATTAGCTGCTAAAGCCTTAGCAGAAGTTAATGCATTAAATAGCGTAGATTTTCCTACATTTGGCAAGCCAACAATACCACATTTTAAAGCCATTTTACTTATTTATTTTTTTTGAAAAATTTTATTTTTTCTTGACAATAAAATCATCCAAAATGGTGATTTTAAATTTATCAATTTGATGAAAAACGGCGCAAAGATATAATTTTTACAATAAAGAAATCACAAATATTTTTTAATGAATTTTTTAGCTCATATTTATTTGTCTTGTGATAATGAAGATCTTCTGATTGGAAATTTTATTGCTGATTTTATTAAGAATAAAGAGGTTCAGAATTTTTCTCCTGAAATTCAAAAAGGGATCATTTTGCATCGACAAATTGACACTTTTACGGATGTACATCCTTTGGTTAAAAAGGGAACTCAACGTTTGCAAAAATATCATCACAAATATTCGCCGGTGATTGTTGATGTATGGTATGACTATTTGTTGGCGAATAATTGGGAGAGGTATTCTGGAGAAAGTTTGGACCATTTTTGTGAAGGTGTTTATCAGATTTTGGAAAAGAGAATGATGGATTTACCTGAAAAGTTGCAGAAAAGGACTCCAATGATGATTGAACATAAATGGCTTCAGGCATATGGAACGGAAGAAGGAATTAGATATACTTTTAAGCGTTTAACTGAGCGTCTTTCGAGGCCAGAATATTTGAATGGGGTAGTGGAGAATTTAATGAGTTTTGAAAAGGAATTTACAGAGGAGTTTAATTTATTTTTTCCAGAGGTGATTAGTTATGTGGAGGAGAATTGTAAGTGTGATTAGATTTTAATGTTAAAGTAAATTTATATATTTTTTTGACATTATGCGTATGTTGTACCTGTAACAATCCTGTTTTAATTATATCTGCTTTTAATTAATTGAAGCAGATATAATTAAAACACTTTTATTTTGAAAAAGATGTCAAAAAAACATTGAAGGATTTCCAGAATGGGAAAAGTGTTCAAACACTTTTGAAGGATCAAAAAGTTAGAGTGAAGGGAGGGATAGTTGTAGATGATCTTACTGGAATTTAACTCTTAAGGATTTTGAGCCCTATAACTATTGAGTTATGGGGTTTATTTTTCAAGTTCGGCGATACGACTTTGAAGCCATTTTGCGTCAGCAATACCGTCTGGGGTATTTTCAATTTCTACTTTAATTCTGTTTATAGCTTTTTCATCGCCAGGAATAATTCTAATAAGTTTTTTTGTAAATCTTACGAGGTTTAAATGGTTCTTTTTCCATCTTTCAGGGATATCTTTTCTTCTATTCAGGTAAACTCTAAAACTTTCTAACAATGAATACAATGGCTCAATCTCATCATTTTCATAATAGGTTGCGATTAAGAGAGATTTTGAACTCAGACTATAAACGATATCCTCATATTCAACTTCTTGTAAGAGAGAAATAACTTGTTCATATTCTTTACGGTAATAGTGTAATCTTGCTTGGTTAAATGAATATGCATTTTCTCTAGATTCCACAGGTAATCTTTCTCTGTTGGTTTTTATGAAATGTTCAGTCCAGTCAAATTTTCCTAATCGAAGAGCAGTTGTAACTATATTTTTGAAATGGAAAGGATGTAATTCACCTTCAACATATATCGCTTCTTTTATTAAGTAATCTTGATATAGCTCAAAAAGTTCTAATAAGAAATGTGTATGTCCTTTATTATTCTTTCCTATACAATAATTGATTGATGAATCATAAAGTGTTCTAGCTTCAACTGAATGAAATTTTTGGCCGAAATCCTTTAATAATTGCTTTAATTTGAAGTAATGTTTTTCATCTTCGCCTTCAACATATGTTAAGTAAATTTGATAGTAGATGGATATTGCAGGAAATCTATCCTTATAGTTTTTAGCAAGTTCTAAAATTTCATTTGAAAAAATTACATTATACTTGATATTTGGAGTTTTTTGACTTAAAACATTACAATAAGATCGCAATTTCTCAATTAGAAAAAATACAGTTAGGT
>CAJQQY010000024.1 GCA_905480595.1 uncultured Saprospiraceae bacterium
TTTAAATGCCGAAGTAGATATTCAGCGTGATAGCGTGAATTTGCTTAATGCAAATATGAGTCTTGAAAATGCCAAACGAAATCTCAATGTTTCGATGGGAAGAAATACAACAGAAGATTTTGAGGTAGAAATTGATACCGAGCTTGACGAAAAAATGAACCTTGAATCATTACTTCAACAAGCAAAAACTGACAACCTTGCCTTGCAAGTCAACCGTCAAAATTTATCTGTAAATGAAATGAATCTACAAATTATAGATGCAGAAAAACGACCGACAGTTACTGCTGGAGCATCCTATTCATTTAATTACTCAGATAATCCAACTGGGGCATTTATTGATATTTCTAACTCAAGAGGACTTGCAGCGAATGTTGGAATTAATTATACTATTTTTGATGGGAGTAGAAATATCAGAAAGCAAAATGTTGTAATCAATTTGAGTAATCAAAAACTTCAAATCGATCAACTTCAACAACAATTGGAAAGAGATATTATTAATGCTTGGTCAAATTACCAAAACGCAATTTTCGTTTTGCAAGTGGAAGAAAAAGCGGTTGAAACCAATCGTGAAAACTTTACTCAAACAGAAGAACGAATTAGAAATGGTCAATTGACTTCTATCGAATTTAGACAAGCGCAATTGAATTTATTGAATGCTCAAACTAGTTTGAATAATGCAAGGTTTGATGCCAAACTAAGAGAAACTCAATTATTACAATTAGTTGGAATATTGATTAACTAGCCTAAGCTGCTCCTGATAGCATTTTATTGAAATTAATAGCAAAACGTGATTAGGTTCAATACTTTTATTCAAAGAAAAAAGGCTATAGAAGAAAAATCGAGGGTTAGGATTCTTTTAGGTAAAAATTAAATATGGATTAATGGATTTTCTAAAGTAATTTCGAAAAATTTTCTTTTTTAGGATATTAACTTTTAAATTAATTTATATAAAATGTAGATTTATATCTAATTAGTAATTATATTTATAATTAGTTGATTTACAGTATTTTATATTTTCTTAACTTGCCTTAAAATAAACTTCAATTATATTAAAACCTTAAATGATTAACTTCTGTATCTTTTTTTATTCTTTGTTGAAAAAAGATATTCTTTCAAATTATTAATTTTCCAATGATTAAAGTAGCTATAATTGAAGACAACATAAATCTAAGAGATCGATTAAAAAACTTAATGGAGCAATCGGATCGACTTGATTGTTTGCTTGCAGTTGATAGTGTGGAAAAGTTTTTAAGATATTATGATAAGACTTCTGGATTAGATATATTACTATTAGATATCGGTTTACCTGGAATGTCAGGCATCAAAGGAATTCCACATATTCATAAAATAGCTCCAGATTTAGATATTGTTATTTTAACTGTACATCAAGATCCAGATAAAATTTTTAACTCAATCTGTGCTGGAGCAATGGGCTATTTATTAAAGGACTTGAGTTTTGGTGAGTTGGAAAACCATATAATTTCTGTCAAAGAAAAAGGAGGTTCTGTTTTATCTCCAAAAATTGCCAGACGTGTTTTACGACATTTTCAAGGTGGAAATAATACGATCAAAAATAATAAAACAGAACTAACAAAAAAAGAAGTCCAAGTAGTTCGATTTTTAGTCGATGGACTATCCTACCAAAAGGTGGCAGATCAAATAGGGATTACCCTTGATGGCGTAAGATATCATGTAAAAAATATATACAAGAAGCTTCAAGTAAGATCTAAAGCTCAGGTAGTTAAAAAATACCTAGAAGGTGATATAGATTTTGAAGATTATTGATAAAAGATAGTTATGAAACATCTACACCCTGGAATTTTTACTTTTCTTCCCCTCCTTTTCATTTCGATTCTAAGTTTCGGGCAATCAGATACTTATCGACTTACTGAATTAATTACTACTGATGATGGTCTGTCTCATAATTATGTTAACTGTCTTGAAAAGTATGAAAATGGATTAATACTTCTTGGAACAGATAATGGATTTTTGCTTTTTGACGGATATGATTTTCAATTATTTAATAGTGATTCCACAAGCCGGCCAAAATTAAATCACCATTCCATTAATTCCATAGCATTTGATTTAGAAAAAAATATTTGGATTGGGTCGAATAATGGTATCAATAAGGTCAATCCTTTTCAAGAGACTAATGAGCTGTTTTTAAATTTAGAAAACGAAAAGTATCCTCCCCTAAAAAATGAACAAAGTTCTAGGACTCTTTTGACATCAACTTCTGATGGGAAGATATGGATAATCAATGATGGAATAATTTGCCAAATTGTTGAAGGAAAAGTCAATCAATATTTTCCAGAAAAATATAGCCGGGTTACTAAAATTGAAAATGATGGACACAATAATATTTATGCACTTACCAATAAATATTTGATAGGAATTTCTCTTGAGGGAAAATTACTATTTGAGATAGATCAATTCTCTTCTCCATTATTTGGAATTCAAAAAAGAGAAAATATATCAAACTTATTTCAAACCAAATCTGGAGAAGTTATACTTGAAGATTTTACCAACAATAGATTTTTTAAAATTAATCCTTCCGGAAAAATAGAAGATATTACTTCCCAAAATCATTGGCTGCCTAGGTTGTTCGAAGAAATTGATCGCCAAGTTTTACCCTATAATATTAAATCAATTAAGAAACTTGATATACTTGAAACTAACCATAACTTAATATGGGTAGCTACAAATTTTGGGTTGGTAAAGATGGAAGTTAAGCATGATTTTTTTGAAAATATTCCAGAATTAAATGGGGTTAGTTTGAGGAAGATTATAGAAGGAAGTAATGGTATAATCTATGGGGGCACTTATCCTCCTAGCCAATTTTTTAGGTATAACTCCAATAATAAAAAATTCAAATGGATTGAAAATAATCAAGATGTTACAGATATGATTTCTATCAATCAAGATTCCATATTGGTTATTGCTAGAAATGGGAATATTAGAATTTTTAGTCAATCCAAACAAAAGGTAATCGGAGAAGTAAAAAGTCCTGAAGGTGCCCATTTCACAACTGCGTTTCTTGATGAAAATAATACAATTTGGTTTGCAGGTCGAAAGAAAAATTTTTATCAATCCTCTCTTTTTAATCCCCTTGATTTTAGTGCTGTAAAGATGAAGGATGGTGATATTGTTATAAATAGTTTGATTTGGGGAATATACCCTATTGACAAAAAAACTTTTTTGTTAGCTTCCGAAAATGGGGTGATTATGTATGATAAAAAAGAGGGGACTCAATTAGTTTTTAATGAAAAATCACCTGATGGGCAAAAGGTAATAAACAATATTATTGAGCAAGTTTTAAAAGATGAAAAAGGTAATGTTTGGATTGCGTCAGATGGAGGCTTAAATTATTTAGATGTTAAAGCAAGGAAAATAACTAAAGAGTATTCGACCAAAAATGGTCTTTCAAATAATCATATTTATTCAGCTGTCATGGAAAGTGACAGTATCTTGTGGTTAGGTACCGCCAATGGTTTAAGTCGACTAAATATTGAGACTGAATCTTTCACCAATTTTTATCTAAAAGAAGGAATCGCTGATAATGAATTTAATCTTAATTCTGCCTTGAAATCCTCAAATGGAAAAATCTTTATGGGTGGAATGAGAGGAGTTACCCTGGTCAAGTCTAAAAAAATAGTATTTGAGGAAACACCCAGTAAACATTTTGTAGTCAGTTATCAGAAATATAATTCCTCTACGGGATTGGTAAATCAATTTTATTTAAACACCAATCAGATAGAACCTATTTATCAAAAAGCTAATGAATCATTTATTGAAATTAAATTTGTGAATGAAGATTTTACCAGCCCAAGAAGAAATACTTTCACTTATAAATTGGAGGGACTAGAAAAAAATTGGCAACCAAAAACTAGAAACAATAGCGTTAGATATTCAAATCTTGAAGCAGGGGATTATATATTTAAATTAAAATCTGCCAACGCTAATGGAGTTGAAAGTAATTATATTTTTGAAGTTCCTATTATTGTTGAACAGTACTTTTATAAGAGTAAGTGGTTTATGATATTGATCAGTTCAATTTTATTGGCAGCTTTGCTTGGCTTTTTTCAATATCGATTATACCGATATCGAAAAACTATTGAATTACGAAATAAATTAGCTAGAGATTTGCATGATGAAATGAGTAACTCATTTAATAATATTAGAATTATAGCCAAGGAAGGCAATCCAGAAGATATTGACAAAACTACAGCAGATTTGTATCATATTCATCATATGAGTAGTGAGGCAATTGAAATGGTGGAGGATGTAATTTGGTCTTTAAATCGAAATAATAATACCGTTGGAGATGTGATAATGAAGATGGAAGATTTCTTGGATGATGTTTTAAAATCAAAAAATATCCCTTTTACATTTGAAAAATTTGGGATAGATGAAGAAGGGAAACTTAATTATTTATACCGTCGTAATTTACTGTTAATTTTCAAAGAGGCAATTACCAATACTATTAAGCATTCCAAACCTCTTCATGTTCACATCATATTTAAAAATCAACCTAAAACTTTCCATTTTCAAATCACTAATGTTTTTGATGAATTAGTCCAAGCAAAATATTCAACTGGTTTAGGTATTCCAGGAATGCGTCAAAGAGCTGAATTTATAAATGCAACTCTTGAAATCAAAAAAGCCAAACACCAGTTTGATGTAGTTATGATAATGAAAAAGGTCAAAAAGAAAGGTAGGAACAAAAAGTAGCCTTCCCCTTTCGAAAAAAGGAAGGCTACAAACTAACACACGCCCTTAATATTAATTTTTTTTGGAGGGTTAAAGATTCTTTTAACTCTTTTGAGTTGAGAACCTAGCTTTCGAAGAAAGCTAGATTCTAGTATCGATAACTCGCCTTTAATTTTTTATTTGTTTAGATATTCTCTCTGCTAAATAATTAGTTTGATACAAACTAAAAATGAAATAAATACAAAACAAATATAGAGGATAATGTTTGAATAAATTTATTCTATTCCACCCTTGAAACTTGATAATTGAACTTTTTGTGGGTTGAAAAAAAACAATAAGCCTTTTGTAAGTTATAAGTTGTTGATTATCAATTATTTACGACTGTTGGTGGAAAGTCGTCAATTATTATTGTGAGGAAATTAGAATTACAGTAATACTAAACAAGATTTATAAACTACATTAAAATGTAGGAATGTGACATTACTAAACAATCAAGTAGTAACTAGGGAAGTTCTAATTAATTAAATATAAATTGATATTCAAATATTATTATTGCTAATGTATTTTTGTCAGATATTACTATGAATAAAGAATAGTAGCCTTTTATTTTTCCAATTACGTAACCAATAATTTCAATAAATTAGGCCTAACAACAATTAAGTTTTTGGCTTTTAAAAAATTAATTTAACTTATTTAAGAAATCCTCTTTATCATTTCTTTTATTAAAGTATAAATGATTGATAATCAGAATGTTGTATGGTTTTAATTGCCTATTCCTCTTGATTATATCAATCTAATCTAATCTGAACCTAAAGCAAATACGTTGATTAAGCGCTACATGAAAATGTAGTTGTAGTTTTTATTTTTTGAATCCAACTTAAATTGATGTTATGGAAACTTTATAAATAGTAAAGGCTTTTTCTGTTCATCATTATTCAATTTAATTTAAAAATGTTATCACTTTTTATTTTTCAAAATTTCTGGTGGGTTTTTCTTTTGACAACGGTTGCCTTAGTTATAAAATGCATCTTAACTCAGAAACAGTTGACTGCATTAAGGGAGGATGTTGCTAATCGAAAAGATCTAGCGATGAAGAGATTCCGTGTGGCGGAGGACTTAAATGATGAATTGAGTAATGGATTTAATAATATTAAAATTATTGCTAAGGAAAGTAATCCTAGTTTGGTAGATGATTCTAAAAGAGATTTTTTGGAAATACAAGAATTATGTGATGATCTAATCGATCATATGGAAGATGTTTTATGGGCATTAAAAAAAAGAGATTGTGTAGTGGAAGATTTAGTCTTTAGAATAGAAGATTACATAGATGATGTTTTTAGAGCAAAAGGAATAGATATTGAAATTATGAAAAAGGGACTTCCTTTGGAACGAAAAATTGGATTTCAACGTCGAAGGAATTTTTTATTATATTTTAAAGAGGTAGTCAATTTTTTGAAGGAGAATACCTTACCTCACAAAGTGAATATTTCTGTTCAATATCAACCAAATCATTTTGAAATTTGGGTGAAAAATAAATATCATCAAAAATTAAACTCACCACTTAGCATGGGCAAAAGATTAAAAAAGATGCGTCAACTGGCAGAAGGTATGGGAGGTAAAACGATAATAAAAGATGAACCAAATATATACGAAATTGGATTGGTTCTGAAACAGAATTAGTTTGTCTTTTCTTGCTTTGAAATTCAGTTACAATAGTTTTTTTATTTCTCTTCCTCTTCTTATCGCTTGAAATAATAATAACCCAAAGAAAATCCCCATTCCATTTATCCATTTCCCATAATAATTTTGACCATTTTGAAATAATAAATAGCCAAAGCCAAAAGAAGCAATCATCAATATAGAGTAAACGAATTGCTGACCTAAGGCATAAAATAATTTAGTTCTTTCTACCTCACCTGGATGCTGAATTTCTAATTTCCCTCTACGAGCTTTATTTAAAACTTCTCCTAAATCACCTGGAATAGTTAAAAGGGTAGTGGCTGATTTTTTAATAAAATCAGTTGCAAATTTCACCATATCTCCAGACTCCCCGAGGATAAATGTTTGGAAGTACGGTTTTACCACATCAATCGGATTTATGCTCGAATCCAAAGTATTGCAAATTCCTAAAAGCAAGGTGACCATTCGATTAAGTAAAACATATTCTTTTGGTACTTGTACAGTATTTGCGATTCCTTTTAATCCAATTTCCGTAGTCAAATTAAAAAGACTGGATTGAAACGGATTGACTTTTAGATCTTTAAAATTAAGGCCATCAAATTCCACTTCATTTTGCAAAAAAGTCCGAAAGGCAAGGATCACTTTTTCGGCTACTTTTTCGGCGTTCCTTTCATATGCGATAAATCCTAAACTTTGCAAGGCATCAATTATTTTTTCACTATCATTTTGTGATGCAGCTTCTATTAATTTTAAAAAACCATCTCTCATCTCTTGCTGTAAAGTACCAGTAGCGCCAAAATCTAACAGGACTATTGTTCCATTTTTTTGCACTAAAATATTTCCAGGATGAGGATCTGCATGATAAAAACCATCTCCAAAAACCATTTGACAATAAATGTGTACCAACCGGTTTCCTAAATCTTTTTTATTAATATTCCATTGGTTAATCGTTTCAATGTCATTTATTTTTACTCCTTCACAAAAGGTTGTAGTTAAAACTCTTTTGGTTGAAAATGATTCATGAACGGAGGGAATAATTAAATCAAGCTCACCACTTAGATTTTTTTGCACTCTCTGCATAGCCAACGCTTCTTGCTTAAAATTTAATTCCTCACGAATCATTTTTTGCACTTGAGTGTACGCAAATTCGATTCCTTTTACTTTATAAAAGTAGGACATCAAATTGGTCAATCGTTCCATAATCTCTAAATCGATCTCTGCAATCTTTTCGATATTAGCATGCTGGACTTTGACAACTACCTCAGTCCCATCTTTTAAGGTGGCTCTATGTGCTTGACCAATTGAAGCTGATGCCAATGGGTTTTTATCAAAAAAGGAAAAAAGGACTTCAGGTTTTTGACCTAACTCTTTTTCAATTCTCTGCTCAATTTCATCAAATGGTCTTGGTGGAATTTGGTTTTGTAACGCCTCCAAAGGTTCCTGAAATGCTTCTGGTAAAAAATTACTTAATATGGAAAGAAGTTGTCCGACCTTTATAAATAAACCTTCTAATTTTAAAATGGCCTTTTTTACTCGATTGGCATTTTTTAAATGAAGTGCTCCAATTCTTTTTTGATAAAAATGGTTCCCTAAGATTTTACTAAGAAAGGATAATCGAACGTAACTCATCATCACAACAAATGCTGTCCAGTATGCTTTGCGCACACGGTAACCACGAGAGTATATTTTTTTATTTGCCATTCTTTCTGCTTGGTTTTCTTGAAAATTAAAGAAAGCTTAATGCTTTTCTTTCTTAACATTTTGATTTTAACAAAGTTGTATTCACTTTAACAACACTTTGGCGGATTTTAAAATGATGGTAAGATAATTTATCCTCAATGACATTTAATTTTAGAGCAACAAAACCTTAATGTCTATGAAAAAAATAATCTACCTAAGTTTATCAATCCTACTGCTCTTATCTTGCAATCGTCCTTTGAAATTATTAGAAAAAGGCAAAGACGAAAAAGCTTTAAAAGCTAGTCTCCAACGTCTCAAAAGAGGAAAAGTAAAACCTGATCATGTTGAAGTCTTCGAACAATCTTTTCATAATATTACCGACAAAGATGCAGAAATCATTTCTAAAATGAGAAACGCTGGAGAACCCAAATTATGGTTAGAAATTAGAAAAAAAGCAATCGACATGGATAACCGTCAAATTCGAGTCGAGAAAATCACACAAAGACTAGCTAAGAAAGGATATTTTTTAGAATTGGATTTTTATCCAGCCAAAGAATTAGTTGAGGAAGCTACCGACAATGTTGCACTTTACTATTATGCCCAAGCTCTTGAGTTTATTCCTTCAGCAAGAAGTGGTGAAAAAAGAGCTGCTCGAAAAGCATATTCTCAAATATTAAATTGTAGAAAATATCGCCCTGAATTTAAAGATACTCCCAAATTAGAAGAAGAAATGTTAGAGTTGGGAACGACTCATATTTTAGTTCAGCCAGTTGAATCTAATTTATCTGCTTATTTGGAAGATCAATTATTAAATGGTTTTTTTTATAAAAATAATTTCCCGAAGTCTTATAATTGGAAAATTATTTACCTTGAAAAACCTGTCGAAACTCAAATCGATTATTATGCTGAATTCTATTTTGAGAACCTAAGAGAAAGTGGTTGTTACACGAGTGAATCATGTTGCACCAATTCAGAAACCATTCAAACTGGTTGTGAAACAAAAAAAGTATGGAGCGAAAAAGACTCCGCTTATATTAAAGTTACAGTTCCTGTTTACGAAGATGTTAGTGTGTCGGTTAGAACTTATAATCAAGAGTTGGATACTTCGCTTGAATTGTTTTGTAATTTGGTGAGTCCAAAGTCTAATCAAGTTGCCGAGTCATTTTCAGTTTATGAAAGATCATGCTGGGGGAATGAATATTCTGAGGTTTCAGGAGATCATCGCGCATTAAACTTTCTTTGTTCTGATTCAGGAGGAAGTTATCATCATCCACCTGACCCCATTGAATTATGGATAACAGCAGCTAGTAGATCGCGATATAATTTTATTAAGAAATTGAAAAAAAGCGTTTATTGAGAATTGTAAATGTATTGTTATGTTTAATTTAAAATTTAATATCAGACCTGAATTGTTGGTAGATTTAATGTGATAATGATTAACTAATTTCAGCTTCTCGCTCTGCCAACCAATCTAATATTACTTTCCGAATTTCATTATCTTCATAACTCCAACTTGCAGTATCCAAATGAGTTCCACCTTCAATATAATGTAGCTTAGCTAAATTAGGATTGATGGATT
>CAJQQY010000025.1 GCA_905480595.1 uncultured Saprospiraceae bacterium
ACCATATTCACTATCTGAACACATTCCATCCTCTGGATTGGTAGTTAAACAAGTATTTATTGCAGTTTGAAAATTAGCATCTGTAATTGGGGTGTTTTGACTAAAGCAAAAAGAAGTGGCTAGTAATAAAACAAATTGTAACTTTAACATAGGTTATCTTTGAAAATTAATTTTCAAAATTAACCTATTGGAAATCCACACACATTGATCCGGGTTAAGAAATAAATACTATTTTTTAGGAATTTCGTTTCCGAATTCGACTTAATCCTTCAGGTGTCATTCCTAAATAGGAAGCTATCATATATTGAGGTACTCTTTGAAGAAAGTTAGGCCTCTTATTTATTAATTCCAAATAACGCTCCTCGGGAGAATTAAGAAAGAATGATTCGTATTTTCCTGAAACTTCCATGTACAAATTCTCAACTATTTTTCTGCTAAGTACTTGAACTTTAGGAAGTTTTTCATAAAGCATTAAAAGATCATTTCGGTGTATAAGTGTAACTGAGCAGTCTTCCAGAGCTTGAATATAAAATTTAGACTTATTCTCTAAAAGAAAACATGGGTAGTTAGAAATAAATTCATTGGGGAAAAAAAACCCTCGTATATGCTCAACACCACCAATTAAGTAATAGAAATTAAAAAAACCTTTGTCTACAAATCCAACATGGTTACAATAGTCGTTTTCTTTTAATAAGTAGTCCCCTTTTTTGTACTGTTTTGTAACAAGAGATGCTGATAAGACCAACCATTCTTCTTCTGTTAAATTTACAAAATTAGTTAATAAGGCTTTAATGTTAACATTCATCATTTTAATTAGTCAATTGGTTTTTAGCAAATGTAAGTCTAATGATTGAATTCTAAGACAAAAAGCAAGGGCTGTTTTTGGGTAAACCCATTACAGCATACCAATTATAAAGTCTTGGTTTTTTGGAGTCATTATTATAATAAGCCCAAGCACCTGTGATTAGGCTTTCCCGCTGAGTTGGATCATTAACTTGTGGAATGGGGTTACCATCTTTGTATGAGACCATCTGGGCGTTTTCTATTTATTTTTTCCAAATCCTCACCAAAATGGTTCGACTTTTCTCCCTTCTGCTCCAAATTTATTCCCTAAAATAAAATATTATTCTTGGAAATAATTCAATATTGATATTATTACAAATAATAAAACATAAACAGCTATGACAATAAGGCCCCATTTTAGATTAGAATTTTTATTTAGATATGTGACCATAATATTGACAGTACTTCTACTATTTTCTATACCAAGCTTATTTTTAGCCATATTAGATAAATGTAACCAAGCTAAAGATAATTGTAGTTTGTTTTTATTTTCATCACCTTCATCCCAAAAACTCACCTTATTGAGTCTGTAGTTATTTTCTGCAAATTCCTTAATTTCTATCAAAAGTTTTGGATTTGTAGGCAAAACAAAATTTGCAACTGCTTTGGCTTGTAATTTATAGACTTGTTGCCTTACATCTTCTTCATGGTCTTCATCCCATTCCTCAAAATTAGTAGTACCAAATATTTTACCTATTAACCCTTCCTTAGTGTTAGTGTTTTTATTATCTATGCGTGCTTGGATTTCTTTTCTTACTGTAATTTCAATCTCCCTAAGTTCATCCTCAAAATTGTTTATGGGGTGATTAATATCGTTACTTTGAAATAAAGTAATTTCTCGTCCACACCATTCACAGATAACATCTTGTGCCTTTACTGGGTTTTTACAATGGTTACATTTCATTCTTAGATCGTTTTAATTCATCAATCTGAATTTTTAATTGATTTAATTCTTCATCTTGTTTTGCGGATTTGTCTTTACTATATTCAGAATCATAGTTTTTAACAACTGCCCCAATAATAATATTTAACAGAAAAAATGCAGATAGAATTAGCCATGAAACAAAATAGATATTTACAATCCAACTTGATACATCTGAACTTAACAAATCGTATCTAAGATCTGTCCAGTCTTCCCCTGTAGTAACTCTAAAAAGGGAAAATAGAGCCTCAGAGATATTACCAAAAGGATCAAATGTGTCATTAAATTTATTTGAGACATGAGTTTTTCCTTTAAATAATATTACTCCTACTAAGGCATAGAAATACATCAAAATAATAAGTAAAGAAATAATTCTAAGAAGAGCAGCAAAAGAATTTTTAACTACTCTTAATATAGCAAGAGTTTCTGGAAAAACTTTTATGAGTCTTATAATTCTAACCACTCTTACAATTCTAAATATTGTGAGTAAGTCAGAATTTAAAAATAAACTTTCTGGAATTAAAGAAACAATTATTAACGTTAAATCAATAATATTCCAAATATTTTTAAAAAAAGAAATAACACTATTTCTAGCTAACCACCTAGCTGAAATTTCAACGATAAAGAGAATGATACATGCATCTTGAGTCCATGAAATTAAATCTGATTGATAAGATTGCTCAATTCCAATGAGTATACAATTAACAAGAATGATAAATGCCACTGCAATATTAA
>CAJQQY010000026.1 GCA_905480595.1 uncultured Saprospiraceae bacterium
AAAACCATGAGCGATCTTCAATTGACTATGGCTAATATGAAAAATTTGACCGGCAACCTCAATCGAGAAATGGCTCGAAATGGAAAAGTCAATAATATCCTCGAAAACGTCCAAAAGTTAACAGCAAGTATCGAAGAGCAAAAGATGAAATCAATCCTTGCCAATGCAGATTCTATTTCATCAAAAGTCAACGCTATTGATATGAAAGCCATCTCTGATAATACTAATAAAACGATGGAAGAAACTCAAGCTGCGATTGCAAAAATGAAAAAAACAATGGAGGAGGCTGACAAAGCAATCCTTGAATTCAATACGCTTTTAGCTGGTATAAATAAAGGAGAAGGTTCGATTGGGAAACTCGTGAAGGATGATGAATTATATGACGAACTAAAAGACGCTGCTGAAAAAGCTAACGTGTTGATGTTAGATATTCAACAAAGACCAGCTCGATATATTCCTTTTAAATCAAGAAGAAAGGTGAGAAAAATTGACAAGAAAAATCCATTAGTTTTACCTGAAGAAGGAAAAAAGAACGATTAAAAATATCTTTTATTTCTGAACTATTAGTCCTTCCAGATTTTGAAAATCTGGAAGGACTTTTTTTATAAAACATTAACCTCCGCTGTCAACTTAATTCCAAACTTCTTCTCCACCGAAGCAATTATTTTCATCGCCAACCGATATACTTCTTTTCCCTTCGCATTTCCATAATTAACTAACACAAGTGCTTGCTTCGCATGGCTTCCTGTATTTCCAACTCGCTTTCCCTTCCAACCGCATTGCTCAATTAACCAACCTGCTGGAATCTTAATTTTACCATTTTCTAAAGGATAAAAAACGATGTGGGGAAATGACTTTTGCAATTGCTTAAATTGCCGTTTGGAGATTTCTGGGTTTTTGAAAAAACTACCTGAATTGCCTAACTCTGCTGGGTCTGGTAATTTAGAAGAACGAATTTCAATGACTGCTTTTGAGACATCTTTGATCGTTGGATTTTTGATTTTTTTTACTTCGAGCGTTTGCTTGATCGCTCCGTAATTTAAGTTGAGTTTAGGATACTTGGATAACTTAAAATAGACTTTAGTAATGCAAAATTTACCTTTTAGTTTTTTCTTAAAAACACTTTCACGATAGCCGAAGTGGCAATCCTTTTTTCTAAAAACATGCACTTTGCCAGTTGCTAATTCAACGGCTTCGAGTTTGTGAAAAACGTCTTTCAACTCCACTCCATAAGCTCCGATATTTTGAATTGGCGACGCTCCTACTCTACCTGGTATCAATGATAAATTTTCAATTCCACCCAATCCTTTTTTGATCGTCCATAATACAAACTGATGCCAATTTTCTCCTCCACCTGCTGAAACATAAACGCTTTTAGGAAAATCACGTTCCACCTTTTTTCCTAAAATAGAATTATGAATCACAAGTCCTTTTACATTTTTTGTCAACAACAAGTTACTGCCTCCACCAAGAATAAAAATTGGTTTTTTGTTTTCCAATAAAACATTTTTCAACATTTCAACCGACTGCACATCTACAAAAGATTCAGCCTTGACATCAATGCCAAATGTGTTGAATGGTTGAAGAGATTTGCCTTTTTCAAAATTCATGGCGGCGAAGTTACAAAAAAGATCACTTCGCTGACAGAAGACAGATGGGTTCTAAATTCTAAATACTTACAAAAAATTGATACTTTTAATTTTTAAATTAAAACTATCTCAATCAATGAAAAAACTTCTCTTATTGGTATTCATTTTTTCTACCTTATTAATGTCATGTGATAAATCTGTTTTAGATAAACCATTTAATCCAATTCTTTACAAAACAGAATTTACGCAGTTTTTTAGCGATGAAAACATCTCGAATTACGATGCATTTTTAATTAATTATTCCATCATTCGCCAGCGTGATTATCTAGGTTATGAAATAGAAGGAAAAACTTATGGAGAAATTTTACAAATGGCAAAAGGATTTACCCAACTTGGTATTCCTGTCAAAGAAACTTACGATGAAGCAGAACCCCAAGATGCTCTTGAGGTAGAAATTAGTAATATCAAATCTACTTTCCTCAATAAATCTGAAACATCAACAGCCAAAGTAAAAAACCTTAAATTTAAGGTCTCCTACAAAAATGTTTCGGACAAGGATGTAGCTTTAAACTTAGCTACCTTCATTATAAATGGTCCTTTCAAACAACATTTGATGACTGCTGGATATGAAACAAATTGTAAAATCGTAGCTGGAGAAACGATGGTTGTCAACTATGTGGTCAATTCTAAAAAGATTAGAAATAATTTATTTTATGGCAAAACGAATAAGATAAAAAGATTAATGATCGACGATATCATTGACAATATGGAAATAAAAGTAGGAGGATTAAAACTTGATAATAGCACTAAATATTATGAAGAATGTTTTATAGAAGATTTAGTAGTTGAGCCATTTCAATTAAGTAATTATCGAGAGATGTATCCTGATAAAAATTTCAATGCTAAAATGGTTAATGGAGTTCAGACAGTACATCGTGGGCCTAGATCATTCAAAAAAGAAGATACAGACAAGGTTCTTAATTATAAATAAATTCATAGTAATCAAATATGAAAAATTCAATTTACGGGATTATAATCATCATGTTATTAGGTCTTTTTGTACATCAATTTACGCCATGGTGGAGTATTGTAATTGTAGCTGCAATCGTAGGTGGTATATTTAATGAGCATGCAGGCCAAAGTTTTTTGTTCGGATTTATAGGAGTATTTCTTTTATGGGGAATTGCAGCTTACCAAATGGATGTAGGAAATGAAAGTATTCTTTCCACTCGGATCGGAGAAATTTTTGGTGCAAATATGGTTTTAGCTACAGCTTTACTAGGAGGATTAGCAGGAGGAATGGGAGCTTTAACAGGAACGCTCGGCCAACGAATTTTTAAGTAATTTTTCTTATTTTTGAAAAGAAAGTCGAATGTCGAATAAGTAAAAAACTAAAAATGACAGAACAAGAGATTTACCATAAAGCTAAAAGAAGAGTAAATGCTAAAAAAGGTTTTTTTGTCCATTTTGGAGTTTATCTAGCAACTGTAGCTTTATTATTTACCATTAACTATATCACTTTTAATGAATCCAAGATTTGGTGGGCATTTATTCCATCAGTTGCTTGGGGCATTGGTATTGTTGCTCATTATATTATTGTTTTTGGAGTAGGAATCGTTTCGCAATTTATCGCTTCATTTGGATATGAAGTTTCCACCCAGGATGATTGGGAAGAAAAGGAATTAGAAAAAGAAATGAAAAGATTACGTGGTCAAAAAATTACAGAAGGAGCGAAAGAGGTTGAATCTCCAAATGAAGAATTAGAGCTAAAGGAAATTGAAAAATTACGTGACGAATTTAATGACAATGATTTTGTCTAAATTAGAGGATTATGACTGAAGAAGAAATATATAGACGAGCGAAAAAAAAGGTCAATGCCAAAAAGGGATTCTATATTCACTTTGGGACTTTTTGTGCAACCACTCTTTTCTTATTTACAATTAATTTCTTGACTAGTCCTGAATTTTGGTGGTTCTTAATTCCGTCTTTAGGATGGGGAATTGGAGTCGTCTCGCATTATATTACCGTCTTTGGGCTGTCTGGTCCATCTGGAGAAGACTGGGAAGATAAAGAGTTAGAAAAGGAAATGAGAAAAATAAAACGTCAACATCTTGATGAACATGATGACCATGATATTACTGTTCCCAATGATGAGTTAGAATTGAAAGAATTTAAAAAATTACGAGATGAATGGGATGACCGTGATTTCGTTTAAAAAAATTGGAACCTCCTTACTTTTTATAACATTATATTTACAATTTATATTTTCACAAAATATTCCTTTCACTTGCAACCATGATACGTACTTTTCATACCATGAATCAGGTGGGGATTATTTCTACAAATTCAATCCTTCCTTTAATTTCACTTTAATCAAACAACTTGATTTTTCTATCAATGGATTGGCGTACAATCCAAATGATAACTTTATTTATGCGATCAATGAAAGTAATTTTCAAATCGTGCGATTAGATAGAAATGGAGATCATCTCAACCTTGGATTCCCCGTTGGATTACCTGGTGGAAGTTATTGGGCAGGCACTTTTGACAAAAATGGACATATGATTATTTCTGGAGCAGGAGATGCTTGGGTTGTGGCTTTAGATGTTTCTGTTTCGCCTCCAGTAATTGTTTCTGCAGTTGAAAAATATTATGCAGATGGCTCCTCTGGAAATCCTGTTTTTGGTGATATTGCAGTTGATCCAATTTCTGGAATTTGCTACTCTTTTGAAAATTCATTTGGGAAATTAGTTACTATCGATTTAAACTCTGGAGCAGTTACAAAAATAGGTACTGATCCAAATCCGTCTTCTCATATATTTGGTGGCCTTTACTTTGATGCTAGCGGAGAACTCACCGGTATTAGTTTAAAAGATATTTATAAAATAAACAAAGCTACAGGACAAGTAACTCTGATTGGAGAAGGATTAGATATCAATTCTGGAATAGATGCATGTGGTTGTTTAAATGATATTCAGTTTAATAAATCTGTTGACTCACCTGAAGTTTGTTATGGTGACACCATCACTTTTACCTTTAGTATTATTAATAATTCAGATAATGCTTTTGCTGAAGTTGAATTTGCTGATCCTCTTCATCCTGATCTTATTTGGCTAGGAAACCCAACTAATACTTTTGGAGGAACAGTTGATTTCATAACTCTAGCTAATGGATATAACTTACTGAACATCAAGGATATGCAAATACCTCCAGGCGTTTCAGAGTTTTCCCTTTCAGCAAAAGCAATTGGTAATTCTAGTAATTTTTCATTCATTGAAAACCAAGCAAAAATCGAAGGATTCACGCAAATTTGGGAGAGTATTATAGATTCTAACAATCCAATTACATCGGCAGAAGGTGATGCCACACAATTTAAAATTTCTCTTACTCCATCCTTAGAATTTGATTTACAATCATTAGAAAATGAATGTTATGGAAGTCCTATTTCACTTTTTGCAGATGTTCCATTCTCAGGTGAATATGTTTGGGAAACACCCAATGGAGAATTTATTGAAGACCAAATCTATATAAAACTAAATTCTACGTTTGATGACAGCGGAATCTATAACATTATATTTACGGATGATTTCGGTTGTCAAATTGATAGTTTTTTAAACATAGAAATTGCTCCAAGTCCAATAGTCAACCTAGGAAATGATTCTATGTTTTGCCTTGAGAATTCTTTTTATATTTTAGCAGGGAATTTTGAAAATTACACTTGGCAAGATGGATCAAATTCTTCTGATTTTCTAGTTGAAAACTATGGAAACTTCTCTGTCGAAGTAATGAATGAGTGGGGATGTTTTGGTAGAGATAGTATTACTTTTTCTACTAATTGTTCAACTGAACTTTATGTTCCAAATGCGTTTTCTCCAAATGAAGATGGTGAAAATGATTTCTTTAAAGCTTATGGAATTGAAGTGGTTAATTTTAATTTAAAAATATTCGATCGATGGGGAGCATTTCTTTTTGAGAGTAATAATATTGAGTTAGGTTGGAATGGATATTTCAAAGGAAAAAGAAAAGAGAATGGTGTTTATGTTTATTTAATTGAGGCGACTTTTTTGGATGGAACAACAATTAGGAAAGAAGGAGATTTTACTTTGATGAGGTAAGACCTTATTTGAAACCATTAAATCATTCACCAAGAATTAGAATATTTTTTGACCATTAGTATTCTACTTAACTAAAAAAAATAGTATCCAGTTGAAATTTTATCATGCAATCATTAATTTCATATTTTATTAAAAACCTTTCCACCTATTCTGAGTTAACAAAATTTGATGATTAAAATCAACTCATTTTTATCATCTTTTTACCCTAAGTTTATTAAATTCATCTACCCAAAAACAATTTTAGTTTTCTTTTGAAAATAATTTCGTTTTCATTCAGTAAAACTGAGCTTTTTATCTATTAATTTTATTATTACTTATTCGTCATTTATATAAAATGAAACCAAACGATATTAATACAAAAACACTTAAAATATAATGAAAGAAACACTCTTAATCTTTCATTTGATCATTACCATTTTGGCCAATATTAATGGACAATCATCAAGTGAATTAGTTCCCTCCCCTCCTCAAAAACAAACAAACAAAGATCAAAAAAATTCAAGTAAACTATTT
>CAJQQY010000027.1 GCA_905480595.1 uncultured Saprospiraceae bacterium
AAAAGAAGGAATTCCATTTTTAGTTTTATTGCCACCATTAAAGGCTAGAATTATGTCAGAGCATTTACCAGATTTTTATCAAAAAAATGCCTCAGATATCACTAATTGGAAAGTTTTTACAGAAGTACTAAATGAATATGAAATTCCTGCAATTACTTTTTCTTTTTTGGAAAAAGTAATGGAAACTTCTCCTTATGCATTATATCCTCCTTCTGGACAGCATTGGACAAAGTATGGTTCAGCACTATCTTCAGAAGTTATTAAGGAAAAATTAGAAGAAATTTTAGTCATCGAAATGGTCGAAATGCGGTGGAAGGATAGTGTGGAACTAAGCGATGCAAAAGTGGAATTTGATAATGAGTTAATCGCAGGAGCCAACTTTATTTGGAATCCTCCACTTGATCCTTTGCCTTATCCGAATATCCGATATGTTGGAAATGATTCAACCGTTAAACCAAATGTTTTGTCTGTTGGGGATAGCTTTTACAAATTGCTTTATGAGTTTGGAATAGTGGACGGATTGTTTGATGCAAAATCTACTTTTTGGTATTACAATCATGAAGTGTATCCATTACGATTGGAAAATGGGAGACGATTGACCAATAAGGATTTAGATGTCTTAGCTGAGATTCGACAAAGAGATGTGGTGGTAATAACTGTATTTGAAGATAATTTAGAACGCTTTCTTTTTGGATTTATGGATGAAGTATATGACTTATTACAAGAGGAAAAAAACTAAACCTGATTTAAAATTTCTCTTAGTTTTAAAACAAATTCATTTACATTTTTTTTACTAAATATCATCGGTGGTTTTACTTTCAAAGTTCGTTCTCCTGAGCCATCAGTACTAGTCAGAATATATCTTTTTTTTAATTCCTCCTTGATGTTAGGAGTGATACTTTTAGTTTCATTTGGTCGTCGAAATTCAATTCCCAAAAACAATCCTTCTCCTCTGATATCGTATATTATTGGAAATTCTTTTTGCATTTTTAACAATATACTTTTAAAGTAATTTCCCACTTCTATAGCATTTTGAACAATTTCTTCTTCTTTTATTACTTCTAGAACAGATTTACCAATAGAACATGAGACAGGATTCCCACCAAAACTACTGAAGAATTCCATTCCATTATCAAAAGATTTTGCAATTTCGGAGGTAGTTATAACAGCACCGATTGGATGGCCATTTCCCATTGGTTTTCCTAAAATTACCATGTCCGGGATTACTCCATGATGTTCCCAGCCCCAAAATTTTCCAGTACGGCCAAAACCAATTTGGACTTCATCAGCTATGCAAACTCCACCTGCTTCTCTAACTAATTCGTACGCCATTTTTAAGTAGCCGTCTGGCAAAGGAACTTGTCCAGCACAACCCAAAATTGGCTCTGCAATAAATCCAGCTAAACCATTTTTTTGAGCATTGGAGATGGCTAAAACTAAATTATTTTTCCATTGAGATTGATTAAATGAATCGTTTTGTAAATCTATTATTGGAAAAGGAATCGTGAAAATATTTTTTGCTTCGCCATCTCCACCTTTGTGACCAAATTTATAATGACTCACCTCAATTCCTGCCGATGTATTTCCATGGTAGCCTTCTTCCATGACGAGCATTCCTTTTTTTTGAGTATGCGCTCGAGCCATTCTAAGAGCAGCATCGGTAGCTGCACTTCCAGAATTTACGAAGAATACTTTATTGAGTTTTTTGGGAAAATGCGAAAGTAATTGTGTGGAGTAATCTGTTAAGTTTTGATAAAGGTAGCGAGTATTAGTATTCATTTTTGCAGCTTGACGTTGAATGGCGTTCACTACTTTTGGATGACAATGCCCAACATGCTTGATATTATTATAAGCATCTAAATAAGTTTTTCCATCAGCAGAATACATATATTGCAAAGCTGCTTTTTCAAAATGAATAGGTGTTTTATAACTAACTGAAAGTGATTTACTCATCACTTGATGTCGTATCCCTAACAATGTATTTACATTTGCAGATGTTTTGTTATTAAAGTTGCAGGCTTTTCGGAATTCATTCTCAGCATGAATAGGATTTATGGTAATCCATTTTTCTAAAAATTCCCAAGAAGGTTTTTGACTAATCGTAATGTATTCATTATCAGGCTTTAAACTAGCTTGATAAGTTGAATTACAAACCGAGACAACTGCTCGAATTGCAATCAAATAATATAGAACTTCCAATTCTTTTTCTTCCAAAGGAAGTTGCTCATGATAAGTTTTAATAATTTGACAAGCAGACTCTACCAAGTTTTCTTTTCCAAAAAGTGCATATGGAATAGCGACTCCTAATTCATTAATTAAGAAGGAATAAGCAATATCTCCAAAGTCGATCAAGCCAGAAACTTTTCCGTTCCGAGACAAAGTATTCCATTCGTTGGCATCTCCTTGAATGATAGTTTTTCGGAGTTTATATTGATAGGGTAAAACGACTTCTTTGAATTGTTGGAAAAAATATTCTGCCAACCTTCTCTTCGAATGATCAGTAATATATTTAGTCAAATCTTCATTCATCAAAGCATGTTGATTGTCCCAGTTTTGATTTCTAGCTTCGATGTGAGGTGAACGATGAGAAAGGAGTGTCGCATTCATTTTTCCCAAAAAGGTTCCAAAAGAATTAAGTAGCGTTTCATTTGTTGAAGGGAGGTCACCAAGGAAAGTGCCTTCTAAATAAGTAAGCAATTGGACTAAATAATTTTTGCCTTCAAAGTTAGTTTGTATTATTTTTTCTCCTGTAGTTGTGGGAATACTTTTTGGAAATTGATCCGATAGTTTATCTAAAACTTCGTCTGTTGCTTTTAAAAAATCGATACTTTCATCACCAGTATAAATTTTTAAGACATACTTTTTCTTCCCAACAGAAACTCGAAAATTTAAGTTATCATAACCAGTCATTTTCCTGACTTTGGTTGGGACAATATCATAGAGGTTCTGAAGAATTGAAGTTGGTAATTCAGTCATAACTATATGGTCAAAGAGGTTCACAAAAAAATACTAGATGCAATTTGAATTTTTAATTTTTTACATGAGAGTCATAAACCTCAATCCAATCTTTTGGTGACATTTTAGAACATAATTCTCCAATTAACTCGTACGGGATTTCTTCAATTTTCTTAAACCGAATACAACTTTTACCCATGTCTAATTTTCGCTTGCAATGTTTTGGATATTCTTCGACAAACCATTTTTGCAAATCAGGATTAGCATAAATACCCATATGGTATAAAGCAATGAAATTCTTTTGGGAAGCAAAACTGATAAAGGGCAAAGGCAATTTTGGATCGCAATGATAACCATCAGGGTAGGTTTTGTGAGAAACGACGAAAGCCGGCATATTATAATTGAGTGCTTCTTGAAATCCTTTTGGGAGATTTTTTTTGATGACTTTTCGCATTTTAGACATGGCTGCTTGGCGATCTTCATCAAGTTTACTGATATAGTCATCTACGGAAGTTGATTTGATGATCATAGTGATTCTTAGTTTTTTGTTTGAAAATTACTGGTTGTAAAAATAGGAATAGTTTGGGGTTTGCGTTGATAAATGTTATTATTTTTTTGACTTGACCTAATAAATATAACTTCGAAATAGAATTTTAATTTAACCGTTTCAAAATAAAATCCTATTTTTCCAAAAAAAATAAAATGAAAAAGATACTCACCATTCTCCTCCTTTTTACAATTTTTAACAATGCTTTTACGCAAAGCCTAAAATTCAATATACTTTCTGAAAAGGAAAGAGCTCGAGTCGTCGATGATATTTTGGAAGATCGCCTTGACAATCTTTTACCAGAATTGATGCAGCGAGAAGGTGTCGATATGTGGATACTTATTTCGAGAGAATACAACGAAGATCCTGTGATGAAAACGATTTTGCCAAGTACCTGGCTTTCAGCTCGACGAAGAACTATAATGGTTTTTAATAAAAATGAAAAAACAGGTGAATTGGATAAAATTGCCATCGCTCGATATTCGGTTGGAAAGTTATTGAAAGGGGAGTGGAACGTTGATGTTTACCCAGATCAATGGGAAGCCTTGATGAACACGATTAAAGAAAAAAATCCTAAATCTATTGGGTTAAATTTTTCAAAAGATTTTGCTTTGGCAGATGGTTTGGTGAGAACTGAGTATGAAAGTTTTATGGAAAAATTGCCGAAAGAATTTCACTCGAGAGTGAAATCTGCTGAACGGTTGGCGATTGCTTGGTTGGAAACACGATCTGAGAAAGAGTTAGAGATTTATCCCATGATTTGCAATATGGGGCATCAAATTTTGCAAGAGGGTTTATCTGAAAAACATATTCATCCAGGTATCACAACGACAAGTGAAGTAGAATGGGCATTGCGACAATTAGTAACTGATTATGGATTGAACACATGGTTTCATCCAAGTGTTTCGGTGCAACGATCTGATGAAGGGAACAAAGAATTTTTACGTTCCTTTTCCAAGCGGCCTGACCAAGAGGTGATCCTTGCGGGTGATTTATTGCATGTTGATTTTGGGATTACTTATTTAAGATTGAATACCGATCAACAGCAACATTTTTATGTTTTAAAACCTGGTGAAAAAGATGTACCTGAGTATTTAAAGAAAGCTTTTAAAAATGGAAACCGAGTACAAGATATTTTAGTGGAGAATTTTAAAAAAGGAAAAACTGGGAATCAAATTTTGTTGGATGCTTTGGCTCAAGCTAAAGAGGAAGGATTAACCGCTTCAATTTATACTCACCCAATTGGACTTCATGGACACGCAGCTGGGCCGACGATTGGAATGTGGGATTCGCAAGGTGGAGTGAAAGGCCGAGGAGATTATCCTTTGTTTGAAAATACAGCTTATTCCATAGAATTATTTGCTGCAACTGAAATTGAGGAATGGGGAAAATTAGTGAGAATAATGTTGGAGGAAGATGGTGTATTTACGAAGGATGGATTCTACTTCTTGGATGGTAGGATGGAGGAAATTTTGCCTATTCCTAGAAAGTAAAACTAAAGTTCAGTTTAATAGTTTACTTTTAAAAATAAGGTCATCTTTTAGATGACCTTATTTTTTTGTATATTTAGAATAACTCTTTCCAACAAATTTTTCCACCGATTTAAAAGCTGTCTTATATTCTTTTGAATTTTATATTGTGCCCTCAATATAGAGTTCAATCCTATTGAAAACACTTTTAATCTACTACCAAATGAAAAAATTAATATTAATATACTTTGCTATAACATTGTTATTTGTTGCAGGATTTTGGACACATTTCTCATATCTACCCGATATTTTATTTTATTCTAAGAATTATTTTATCTTTTTATTGATAATAAGTTTGGGCTGCTTGGTGGTAATTCCTTATTTTTTAGTTCGGTTTTTAAAAAAACATACCGTTAAAGAATTAGTTTTTTCTTTGATCCCAACCTTATTTTTGGGAGTGATAATTTATGCAATTACAAGCATTTATTATAATAGCCATCAAGAGCATTTGTTTGACCCATTTTTGCAAACGCCTCCTTCCGTTTATCATTTTGAAACTCCGAAAGATTCCAATACTATTCGAGTATTATGTCTTGGAGGTTCGACGACTCATTTTGTTGATGCTGATAGTATGGATTGGTATCCATCGATTTTGCAAGAGTTTTTAAATGATAAAAACATTGGAAAATATGAAGTGTTAAATGCCGGCATGGATTGGTATACCAGCAAACATAGCTTAATTAATTATGCTGCTTACTGTCGAAATTTTGATGCTGATATAGTTGTGGTAATGCATGCTATCAATGATTTATATCGCTCATTTTCACCGCCAGGTTTTGCTGTTGGAAAATATAAAAGTGATTATTCTCACTTTTATGGACCAAGTTTTTTTGGAGCAAAACCGGAAAGTTTTTCTCAAATGGTATATCATAATTTTAGAAGAATTTGGTTTGGGGAAAATGTTGAACCGAGAGACTTTAAGCTGAATGAATATGTATCTCAAAATGATTTTGAAAATTATTTAACCCAATTAATTACCTTAATTATTCAAGATGGAGCAAGACCAATTTTAGTTTCCCAAGGACATTTATATAAAAGTAAAATGACCCCCGAATCTCAAAGTAAAATCTGGATGAGCCAAGCTTTTTGTAGAAAAAATAATACATTTCCAAATAATTCAAGTATTGCCAAAGCGATGGATGAGTATAATTTTATTACAAAAAAAATTAGTGAAAAATATCAAACTCAATTTGTCGATGCTGATAAAATGTTGCCAAAGGATCTAGATTATTTTATTGATGATGTGCATTATACGACGAAAGGATCAACAAAATTAGCGAGGTTGATTGGAGAGGAGATTATTAAATAACATTGTATTTACATTTTTTTAATTCTTCCTAAATGAAAATTATAACTCTAAGCGGTTCAACTAGAAAAACTTCTTCCAATGCAAAATTGTTAAAGGGAATTGCTTTACTTTTCCCCCAGCATGATTTTATTTTTTATAAAAAATTAGGCGAGCTACCTGTATTTCGAGCAGAAGATGATTCGCATCCTTGGACGGATTCTGTGCTTGAATGGAGAGAGCAAGTGAATGAATCTAATGCAGTAATTATTTCCATCCCTGAATATATTTATAATCTTCCAGCTATAATCAAAAATGCTTTGGAGTGGATAGCAACTTCTGGTGAGTTTGTTGGGAAGCCTGTTTTGCCTATTACTTTTACTCCTCATGAACCTCGTGGAGAAAAAGCTATGCAATCTTTGTGTTGGTCTTTACAAGCCTTGGATGCCCAAATAGTTGTTCAGTTACCTTTGTTTCAAAACGAAATTAATTTTGAAAAGGATAATTCATTAAGTGAAAATGAAAGCGTAGAAATGCTAAAAGAAGCTATAAAGTTATTGGGAGTAGAATAATAACTATCAAAAAATAAAAAATTCCATTTTATTCAAATGTCAAATTGAATACTTCTTTTATCACTTTTTTGGTATAAAAGCCTAATTTTTTATATGAAATATTCACAAAATGATTACCTTTATGAAAATAATCAACTAAAAGTTTATCTGAAATGAATAACGTTGTAACCCAAAGGTTTATCAAATGTCACAACAAACTACGTGAAGACAAGCGAATTAAGAGCAGCCGCCAATTTGCTTTATCGTTAGAATACTTACCTCAAAGTTTAAGCGAAATTTTAAAAGGTCGAAGAGATGTAACTATTGAACTACTGCGAAAAGCAGTTGAAAGATATCAAATGAATCCTGTTTACATTTATACAGGTGACGGGCCAATGTTTATGAGTGAGGAAGATCATAAATCATTTCGGGTATTGACAATTGTAACGAATGGGTTAGATGAAGAGAGAATTGTTCATGTTCCTGTTCCTGCTCAAGCAGGTTATGCAGGAGAATTAGCGAACCCAACTTTTATTCAAGATTTACCTAGTTTTACTTTGCCTGATTACAAATATAAAGTAGGAACACATCGAAGTTTTGATGTGTCGGGTGACAGTATGGAACCAACTCTTTTTGAAGGAGATAAAGTGATTTGTAGTTTTTTAGAACCAACTCTATGGGAGACCTCTATCAAGGATAATTATGTTTATGTCATTGTGACTAGAGGTGACATTTTGGTTAAACGAGTTTTTAATAAATTAAAGGAAGGGAAATTTTTAGAGTTGCAGTCTGATAATGGTTTTTATCAACCATATCAAATTTCAATTAGCGATATTCGAGAGATGTGGTATGTGCGGGCTAAGATTAGTCCATTTTTGCCATCACCTTCAAATATTCAAAATATAGTTAGAGATGAAGTTAAGCAACTTCAAAGCATAATCAATAAGCAAAATCATTTAATCTATAATTTGAATGAAACCATCGAAAAATTGATAGACCGAACTAAATAAGTTTTAATTTTCGGAGAACAAAAATTAAAATATTATGTCAAAAAGAATTTCAGGGAAAGTTGTCTATCAAAATTTTAGTGGAGGATTTTGGGGAATCGTTACTGATAGTGGAATAGAATATCGACCAGTAAATTTTCCTAATCAATTAAAAAAGAAAGGAGTACGTGTGGATATTGTTATTAAAAAGGTAAAGGATGAGGTAAGTATGTTTATGTGGGGAGAACCGGTGAAGATTATTTCATTTTCTACTTTATATAGTTAGAGTGTTTTTTGAACCATATAAGGCATATAAGAAAGACTACAAACGAGTTCTTAAATGCCTTATATGGTTTAAAAAATAAACATTTGTGATTTTAAGATTTTATATCACTTTACCTTCCTTTGAAAACTCCTTCCTAATTCCAATCAAAATATCCTGCTTTTTAATCAAATTACTTTTTCTAGCCAAAGCTTGAAGGCAAGCAAATTGAATTACATTCATGATACTTGATCCTGAAAGTTCAAATCTTTCTGCAATTTCCATCAAGTCAACATCCTTATCTAGTTTCGCTTTTTTAGGGTATGCATTTTGCCAAATTTTAAATCGATCTTGAGCATTTGGAATGCTGAATGAAATAAATGACTGAAATCGACGAGTGAATGCACCATCCATATTTCCTTTAAAATTAGAGGCCAAAATAATTAACCCAGGATGATTTTCGATTCTTTGCAAAAGATAAGAAACTTCTTGATTCGCATATCGATCATTTGAACTATTGACGATGGTCCGTTTTCCAAACAAAGCATCAGCCTCATCAAAAAATAATATCCAGTTTTTATTTTCAGCTTTTGAAAATAAAGTAGATAGATTCTTTTCAGTTTCACCAATGTATTTTGAGATGACCATTGATAAGTCAATTCTAAAAACTTCAAGTCCCGTTTTTTTTCCAAGAAGGGTAGCAGCCATGGTTTTTCCTGTTCCTGATGGTCCGTGGAATAATGCTCTAAATCCTTGTTTTAACTTTTTCGACATTCCCCAATCATTCATTAGAGTAGAGTTGTGGTCTACCCAATCTTTAATTTCTTTAAGATCTCTCATAATTTGATTAGGTAAAATCAAATCACTCCAATCTAACTCGGTGGTTAAATGAGTGGCTGGAAAATCTATACTAAGCTTTGGCAAATTTTCCTTTCCTAAAACGAAAAGATCAACATATTCATCATCAAGAATTAATTGACCAGTTAATTTAGGAGTTCCAAATTTTACTTTTTCAAGATGAAGAATTCCCTTTTTTGAGAAGAGATGATCAGTTGAAAATAGGTATCGGTATTTCGATTTTTCCAATAAATCTGATCCCCCTAATAAAAATAAAATAGTCTCGCCAGTAGGTAAGAAATATCGATTGTCTTTGGATTTGATTCCTCCAATTTCATTGAAGTCACTTGCTTGAGGTATTTTTTTTGAGATAATATTGACTAAAAATGAAGGATCGAGATGTGGAATTAATGCAAGCATTAAAGTGACAAATTCTTCAGATGATAATTTATTCTCTTTTACAAATTGCCAAAATTTAGAATTATCCTTTTTTAATTTGGGGACCGAAATTGATTTAAAATCTAACTCTTTTTCAGAATTTGAAAAGAAAGAATCAATTCTTTTGATCAATAGATTCTGGATAAAATCCATTGATCTTTTTATATTTTCCATTTAGATTATTTTTTCAGTTATTGCCAGTTTACCATTATTTTTTGTTCCATCCAGGGTAACTTAATTACATTAATTGTCCATGGTAAACTTGATAATAACAGATCGAATGATTTTGATTCTACCTGCAAAGACCAATCTCCATTTTCTTTTTTTGAAAGTTTTCCATTTCTTTGTATAAATGTTTCTCTCAAACCCTGGATTGAAGTATTACCTAATTTCCCCCAATTTTGGATGACTGCATTTAATAAACTATTACAAATATCAATTTGATTTTGCTCTAATGATAATTCGGTAGAAATTGGTTTTTCTAAAGGGATATTACAAAGGACTTTATTCAAGACTAGTTCATTTTCAAAAGTCAAGAGTTTCTCAGTTGCTAAATATTGTAAAATTATAGCAGCTTGATTTTGTTCAAGTTCACTTTTAAAAACACCATTTTCTACCATGTCAATTCTTTCAAAAAATAATTCAAAAAATGGCCATAAAATTATAAGGCCAGCATTTTTTATAAAAATGCCTTCCTCTAGTATTTTATGAATTGGGTTATTTCTTTCCATGGGGTTAGTTTGTTCTTCTTTGGTTTTTATTGGAATATTTTTTTTTGGAAAACTCTTTTTTTGATACTTTTTCTGCTGGAATAAAATTTTGACAGATTCACTTAATTCAATTTTGGAATCTAAAAATGCTGATTTTAATTGATTAAAAAGAAAATCTTCAATCTTTAGTCGTGTATTAAATTTTAGTTTTTTAGTAGAAAAATATTCAATGGATAATGTTATTATTTGAAGTTGAAATTCATTTTTATAACTTACCTTTTTACCTTCTAACTTCCATAAAAGTTGAAAAGCGATTTTCCATATTTCAAATTTGATTTCGTTTTTATTAAACCATTTTGAATAGGTACTTTCTAAGACTTTGTATATAGACAAGAATGAAGTTTCAACTTTGTCTATTTTTTCAAAAATTAATTCTAAAGTTGAAATTGGCAGTTGGATAAGGAATCTCTTCAGAGAATTAGGATCGGATTTAATCTGATTTTCCAATTGTTGAAGCGGAAAAGGTAATTCAATTTTATTTCTAATAAGTTCTTCTAGGTCACTCATGTTGAGTTGATTAAAATGCAATGATAATATTCCGTGCTTTAGAAAAAATAGGTAAGACATCCAATCATCATTTTTATTCGGAAGGGTAGAAGTAGGAGATGAAGTAGAATCTGATTTCAATTGTTTTAATTTTGATCTTAATTGTTCAGTAAATTTCAAGATGAAATCTTCTTCCCAATTTTCTGCTTCAACTCCTAGTACTTCCAGTTCCAAGTTTTCTATTCGCATATTTTGATCACTCCCAAGCTCATCAAAAATTGCTTCCATTTTTTGACTTAGTTTGGTTTTGATTAATTCCGATAGTCCTTGTTGTATTTCAAAACCTTCCTTTTCAGAATTAGCTATTAAAT
>CAJQQY010000028.1 GCA_905480595.1 uncultured Saprospiraceae bacterium
TCATTTCAATATTGAAATGACTCCTTTTTTATTTGAAAACGTTCAACCTCTAATTTAAAACATCCAGCGAGGTCAATTACTTCCTCCTCTTACATTCAATCATCCAAAACGGATAAATGACTTGCTTGTCATCTTTAACCCATTCTCCTTTCCATTTATATCCTTCCTCATCCCACTCATAAAAAGTTAGAACAGAAGATCCTTTCATGCCGGTTGGAGCATTTTGAGGTTTGGTCAAAACGATTTTGTCCTCCATCTTTTTTCCATGCCAAACTCCAGGAGTGTAGGCAACAGTTGGATAACTAAAATAGGAAACGACCCACTCTGAACTATCTTTTTGAAATTGACGAATACTTCCAGCATATAATTCATTCCCTCGCCAAACTTCATCTTGCACCGCATTTCCATTCATGATGTATTTGAATTTCCAAGTCATATCCAATGAGTCTTTCCACGTTCCATCGGGGTTTCGAGAAATACTTTTACAATCACAAATGCCAATCATTGGGGTAAAATCGGTAATTTCTTTCGGCGCATCTGGGTTAGGGAGACCGAATGGATGAATAACTGACGGTTCATAGTTCAAAGTAGAAACTTCTTTTTGGGAAAAAATAAAAGAAGAAGAAAGCAAAGAAACGGCGAAAATCAAGAGTAGGCTTTTCATTATATTTTAAGTTTTGTTACAAAAGGAAAGATTAAAAATAATTTTAATAGTTGCAGCAAAAATAGAATGCAACTCTTTTCCAAATCAACTGTTCTTTCGAATAACAAAACGGCTGTTTTTACGTATTATTTTTGGTGAAAATATGAGTCGCATTTCAAATAAAAATTATTTGTATTTTTGACCACTTTTTAAATGAGGAGAGAAGAAAAGAGTTGATTAGAAAAGGAGTAATTAGAAAAAAAATATAACACATTTTATGCAGTTTTTATATCCATCTTTTTTGTGGGCATTGTTGGCGTTAGCCATTCCGATTATTATTCATTTGTTTTATTTTCGACGGTTCAAAAAAGTATATTTTACTAATGTAAAATTCTTGAAGGAAGTCAAAGAAGAAACAAGTGCTCGTCGGAAGGTACGAAACCTTTTAGTGTTGCTGAGTCGATTGTTTGCGATTGCGATGTTGGTTTTTGCCTTTGCTCAACCATTTATTCCACAAGATACAGAAGTCCAAAAAGGAGATAAATCTGTAAGTGTTTTTATTGATAACTCCTTCAGTATGAATGCGTTAAGTGAAGACGTGCCTTTGATAGAAAAAGCAAAACAACGGGCGCGAGAAGTAGTGAATGCTTACTCGGTGGAAGATAGATTTCAGATTTTGACGAATGATTTTGAAGGAAGACATCAACGATTAGTTAGTAAAGAAGATGCGCTTGCTTTGATCGATGAAGTAAAAACGACACCTTCGGTTAAAGAAATTTCCAAAACCTTAACTAGACAACTTCAAGCTCTCAATACAGGTAAATTAGAGAACAAAACTGCGTACGTAATTTCTGATTTTCAAAAAAATATAACGGACTTTCAAAACTTCTCAGATACGACGATGGAGGTTAATTTGATTCCATTGCAGTCTGTTCAAGAGAAAAATATCAGTATTGATACAGCATATTTTGATTCACCTGTTCAAATGTTGAATCAAACCAATACACTTGTCATCAAAGTGAGAAATCATAGTGATGAAGTGGCGGAGAATGTTCGATTATCACTTCGTCATGAAGGACAAACTAAACCTGTTGGAACACTTTCGATTCCAGCACGATCATCAAAAACTGATACGATTAATATTACCATTTTGAGAACAGGATGGCATGAAGCTGAGTTGACGATTACAGATTATCCAGTTCAGTTTGATGATACCTATTACTTTAGTTTTAAGGTGGCTGAAGAGATTAATACATTGGTCATCAACGAAACTACTGGCAATAAATATTTGGATGCGGCTTTCAAAGGAATCAGTTATTTCAAAGTGACAAACCAACAAAGTCGAAGTTTGGATTATGCTAAATTTCCAACTTATCAATTGATCGTGATGAATGGCTTGACCAATATTTCGTCAGGGTTAGCTTCCGAGTTAAAACAGTATGTGAGCAATGGAGGAAACTTGTTAGTTTTCCCTGGAGTGAATTCAAATATTAGTTCTTACAAGACTTTTTTAAATGAATTCCCTGCTAACGAATTGGTAACCTTGGAAAGAACGGAACGGAATGTTTCGGATGTAAATACGGAAGAATTTATCTTTAAAGATGTCTTCGAAAATAGAAGTGCTAATTTGAAATTGCCAGTTACGAAAGTGAATTATAAAGTAACTAATTTTGGAGGAAGGGGAGAAGAACGATTATTGAGTTATCGAGATGGAAGTGCATTTTTAAGTAAATATCGGAAGGAGCAAGGGAACTTATATTTATGTGCTGCACCGCTTGATGAAGACCAAAGTAACTTGGTTAGAAATGCTGAAATTTTTGTTCCAATGCTCTATAAAATGGCGATCTCAACGGCCAAAGATACTCGTATTGCATACACGATAGGGAAGGATGAAGTAGTCGAATCTAACAATGCTTTTACGGGGGCTGGAGAAATGAAATATAAATTAAAAGGAAAAGCCGAAGAGTTTATTCCTGTACAAAGAGCGATTGGAAGTAAGGTCGTGTTAGGAATAAATAACCAAATTTCGCAAGCAGGATTTTATAATTTATACTTAAATCCTACAGAAAAATTAGATGAGTTCGCTTTCAATTTTGATCGTAAAGAATCAAACTTAGATTATTTAAATGCTACGGATTTGGCAAATATTGCAGGCGATGGAATTCAAATAATCGAAGGTACAACTGCAGTTGACATTACTCAACTAATTGGCGAACGAAGTCGAGGAATTGTATTGTGGAGGTGGTTTATCATTGCAACAATAATATTTTTAATTATCGAAGCATTGTTGCTTCGATTCTGGAAAGTGTAACCACACTTCGTGTCACGGTTCCAAAACGGTGACACGGATCTTCTGAAAACATTCTTGCCAGAAGCAAAACGAAAATAGATTCTTACCAAAACAAAAATGGAAAATTTCCTTTTAAATAACCGTGACACAGTTTCAAGCGTTATACGGTGGGAGCATCTCCTTTCCCTTTTGGCAGCCTACCTTTTTTTACTTTCTTGGAATGGATATATTTATGGACATGGCGATATGATTGAATTGTTGCCATATGCTAAGTGGTTGACTGACAGTACTTTATATCCGAAAGATTTTTTCATTCAACATATTTCAGATCAAAGTATCAACGAAAGATATATTCTTGCTTACTTCTTTTCTTGGTTTGGAAAATGGATGCCGCAGGTGGCATTACTCCTTCATTTAGTTTGTGGATTATTTTTGTTGGAAGGATTATTTCGAGTGGCGAAAATATTTATTCGCTCACGAGGATTGATTTGGATAGCGATATTGATTCCTTTTGTTCCTTTGATGAATTGGAATTTGGGAGGAAATGAAATGTATATTCCTTTGATCACTTCGAGTACAGTTGCCAAAACTTTTGGTAT
>CAJQQY010000029.1 GCA_905480595.1 uncultured Saprospiraceae bacterium
GTTAGATAAAAAAGGTATAGCTAAAAGAATAGCACAAGAATTACGTCATAATTGGTATGTCAATCTTGGTATTGGTATTCCAACTTTGATCGCCAATTATATTCCTGAAGGCATTGATGTTGAGTTCCAATCTGAAAATGGAATTCTCGGAATGGGACCATTTCCATTCGAAGGAGAAGAGGATGCAGACATGATTAATGCAGGTAAACAAACCATTACTCCGATGCCTGGAGCGTCGATTTTTGACTCAGCAACTAGCTTCGCTATGATTCGTGGTCAACATATTCAATTGACTGTTTTAGGAGCTATGGAGGTAGCTGATAATGGAGATATTGCCAACTGGAAAATTCCAGGCAAAATGGTCAAAGGAATGGGAGGAGCTATGGATTTGGTCGCTTCGGCTGAAAATATTATCGTTGCTATGATGCACACCAACAAACGTGGGGAAAGTAAATTATTACGTCAATGTACTTTGCCCTTGACAGGTGTAAGATGTGTCAAAAAAGTAGTAACTAATTTGGCTGTTTTGGATATCACTCCTGAGGGGTTTAAATTAATCGAACGAGCTCCTGGAGTTTCTGTAGAAGAAATAAAAAATGCAACGGAAGGCCGATTGATCATTGAAGGTGACATTCCTGAGATGAAAATTGATTAATCGTTGTTGACAAAAAATACAAGAAAGAGCTGTTAGCATTGGAAACACTAACAGCCCTTTTCTTTTTTTAAAATCTAGCAAAGCCAACATGTAACAATGTATTTACAAAAATTAAACTTACTTTATATTTAAATGCATTTGCCCAGCAGGTCGGTCAAAGAACTGACTATAATGATCTTTCATATTTTGCAAAATAAAGTCTAAGGGTAAATCCTCAAAATGTCCATAATCTTCGATATACTCCATAAACTCATTTCCTCCTCGATTATATTCTTGAAAAATAGAATCATTTTCTCCGTCAAAATCAAGTGGTACAACATTACATTTTTCACATAAACTAGCATTAAATGCGGGAGAAGATTTCACCCATTTTTCATTCAAGAAAACACCAACCATTCCATGTGGAGTTAATTCATTTGTACCGAATTTCTCGATTAGCTTATCAACTGCGATATGATTTTTGACTTTAGCTAAATGAACTCTAGCAGGAATTCCTAATCCACGTAAACACGTTGTTAGCAAAACTGCTTTATCAAGGCAATGCCCTTCTGATCGTTGAGAAATTTCGCTTGCTCGAAATGCTTCTTTATTAAAATTAATTTGGTAAGCATTGTATCTCCAACCATCTCGGATTTTCAAATAAACTTGAATGGCTTTTTCTTTTTGAGAAAGAGAATCTGATTGAAATTCTTTAATAAGATGTTGGATATCCTCGTTTTCAAAATCAAAAAAATACGTTGGAGTGAGATAATTCATTTATATTTTTTAATGGTAAAGCGGAGAGAGAATTACAGCTAATTCCTTTTTTGAAATACCGTTTTTCAAAATATGTTTTAACTCAATCTCCTTTTTAATTTCGACGATTGGAAAAATAGAATCATCTTGATTTACATTGACTTCAACTTCTACAATTAAATCATTCGTACCTGAAAAAAAAGGAATGGGTTGAACCAACAATGCCTCCATTTTAACTTTCTTATACCTCGACTCTTGAATCAATCTTACTTTCGATAAATACTCCTCACTAATAATTTTAATCCAAACATACAAATCAAATTCATCTTCAAAATCAATAATTGGAATAGAAAACTTAGCCTGTAAAAGCAAATATTTTCTATCAATACCAAAAGCTGATTTACTGACCACATTAAGAGTATGGTCTAATTCTCCACTCGTGATTTTAGAAATAATCTCAGGTTGCGGAAATTCTAACAAGGTGATTAACTTGTGAGAATTTCCGCAAATGGTACAATCAAAAAATGACATATTTATTATTTCTGAGCCATTTTCATCGCTCTTCTTTTCGCTTTCATTTCTTTAAAGTAATCAGAGAAAATTGCTCTAGCAATCATTAATTTCATAATCTCATTAGTACCTCCATAAATTCGAGAAACTCTTGCATCAGCTACTAACCTTGCTATTGGGTACTCCCACATATAGCCATATCCACCAAATAACTGGAGACATTCATCTAGCATTTTCCCTTGCATTTCTGTGGTGGCATATTTTGCCATTGAAGCTAATTCAGGCGTCAATTCTTTCCGAGCCAAAAGCTCCGTACATTTATCAACAAAGGCCGTATTTACTTCCAACTGAGTAGCTACTTCTGCCAATTTAAATTGTGTATTTTGGAAAGCACAAATAGGTTGTTTGAAAGCAGTTCGTTCTTGTGTGTAAGCTGTAGTTAATTCTAATCCACCTCGAACGGCACCAATCGCTTGGATCGCGATTGTCAATCTTTCTCTAGGTAACTCTTGCATCATATAAATGAATCCTTTCCCTTCCTCTCCTATCAAATTTTCTTTAGGAACTTTTACATTATCAAAAAACAACTCACAAGTGTCACTAGTTTTTAGACCTAATTTTTTGAAGGGTTTTCCTTTTGTAAAACCCTCTAAATTAGCATCAATGATAATTAAACTAATTCCATGTTCAGTTTTACAAGCTGTTAAAGTGAAGTCAGATGTGTAACCAATAGTAATAAACGTTTTACTTCCATTGATTAAATAATGATCACCCATATCAACCGCGGTCGTTCGAATGGCTTGAACATCACTTCCCGTCGAAGGCTCCGTCATTCCTAGTGAACCAATCCATTCACCAGAACACATTTTTGGTAAATACTTATCTTTAATTGCTTCGCTTCCATGTTTTTCAATATATGGAATAACAATATCTGAATGCATGGAAATACCTGGAGAATCTGCTCCTGTTTTTGCGAAAGTTTCGATGGCAACAGCACTATAACTAAAATCTAATCCTGATCCTCCATATTTTGGATCAAGGGTCAAACCTAACAATCCTAACTCACCTGCCTTCAACCAAACTTCTCTGGAGCAAGCGGTATTTTCCTCCCACTCTTCTCGATTAGGTTCAACTTCTGTTTTGTAAAATTCTAAAACTGTGTCCCTCAACATTTGATGTTCTTCTGTTCCATAAACATCACGAGGTAATTGGATACTTGAGCTCATTTTATAATTTTTTTACTTTTAAATAAATCATTTCAATATGATAAAATTATTGGTAAAAAAATCTAAAACCGTATAACTAGGGAAAGTAAAAAGGAATCATTCTTCAATTGTCGATAATTCCGTTTCAGAAACTTTTACCAAATTTTTCTCTAAAAATATACGAGCATCATGCGCAGTAAGTTTCGGTAACTCTTCCATGGGAACGTGACCAGCATTTGGGTAAGTGATTAGTTCTGAGCCTTTTATGTCTCTCTTAAATTTAGGGGCATCCAATGGTGAAATCCATTCATCATTTTCTCCCCAAAGAATTAAGGTAGGCGTTGTTATTGTTGCAATTTCTAGAGTATCAATGGTCTCTGTTGCCATCGCACGATCTACAAAAGCCTGCCTATTTCCTTCTCTCAAATACAATTGATAATAGCGATTTACCAACTCTTCTGTCACCAAATCATCATTGTGATATACCTCATAAAAACTTTTGTAAAACAAAGATTTAGGAGTGACCGTTTTCAAAAAACCACTAGCATATTTATTAGCAGCTAGTCGAAGTGCAAATGGTAATTCTCCATCTCTAGGATATCCTAATGGGTCAATCAAAATCATGCTTTTTACTTTTTCTGGAAAAAGAGCTGCATACTTCCAGGCAATTCCGCCTCCCAAAGAATTACCTGCAATACTAAATTTATCTACTTCAATTTTTTCTAAAAAACTGTCTAAAAATTTAGCATAAAACTCTAAAGTATAAACCCTTTCTGGATTCGGCCCAGTCAATCCAAAGGCAGGCATATCTAGACTAATCACTTTAAAATCTTTCTCTAATATTTCAGTCCAACCTTCCCACGTATGCAAGGAGGCACCAGTTCCATGAATCAAAACTAATGGATCTCCTTCTCCATTTATTCGATAGTGAACGGGCATTCCATCCATTTCTAAAAATTGGGAATTATCGTAAGACCACTTCGTTTTCAATTCTTCAAATGATTTATCAGGGGCATAATTCATCCAAGTGTATCCTAGAATAATTAAGACTAAAATTCCGAAAACGATGAGTATTTTTTTTAGAATAGATTTCATGTTTTTTGTTTTTGATAATTTACGTTTGTTTATTTTTTCGCCGCAGATTGGGCTGATCTTTTATGATTTTTATGATTTCACATGCTAGGGGTAATCTTATCAAATCAAAAAAATTAGCCCAATCTGTGGCAAAAAAAAAATTAAGCTTCCCACACAACTTTTTCACTCGCCTCATGCCATGCTAAATATTTACTATTATAATTTTCATCAATTTTGCCTCGACGAATTTTTAGAGTTGGCGTCAGCATTTGATTACTTTCTGACCATATTTCTTTATTGATAACGATAGTTGATACTTTTTGATACCCCGATAAAGTGGCATTGGTTTTTTCTAATTCTACTTGTAAGATTTTTTCTATTTTTTCTTTATCAATGGTAAGAGCAATTTCTGATAAATTAACCAAAGCGACAGGTTGAGGAGTCGTCAATCCAGCCACACAAACTTGTTCGATAATATCATTTTGTGCTAGTTTTTCCTCAATTGGATTTGGAATAATAAATTGTCCCTTAGAAGTTTTAAATGAATCTTTAACCCGCCCAACAACTCGCAAAAAACCATTATCATCTATCCATCCGCGATCTCCACTATGCATCCATCCATCTATTAAAACCTTTGCAGTCAAGTCTGAATCTTTATAATAACCTTTCATCATCCAAGGACTTGCCATCAAAATTTCTTGAGTTTCAGGATCTACTTTAATTTGACAACTCGGAACCGGTTCTCCGACCGAATCAGAAGGCGTTTCTTTTTTAGGTCCATTCGTGATAGACCCACAAACTTCAGTCATCCCATAGGCTTCCACCAAATTTAATCCCAATCTAGCATACCAATCTTTCAAGTATTTTGGAGTAATCGCTGCTCCTGTCGCAACGATTTGAGCATCTCGCAAGCCTAAAGCAGTTCTCAATTTCTTTTTTATAAAACCTGAAACAATTGGAATTTTTAATAAAGTATCTAATTTCTTTTGAGGCATTTTCGACAATACTCCCAAGTAAAATTTTGTCCAAATCCTTGGAACTGCGAAGAGAAATGTTGGTTGAGTTTCCTGCAAGTTTTTAGCAAAGGTCTCCAAAGACTGCGCAAATGAAATAGTTCCTCCATAATAAAAACAAGGAGATTCAACTCCTAATCTTTCTGCCACATGATTTAAAGGTAAAAAAGAAAAAAATCGAAAATCTTTCAACCGATTAAAACCTATAAAATTTGTTTTGTTCTCATTATGAAAAATCAAAGCAGGAGCTTTGTGAGTATGCATGACTCCTTTTGGTGTTCCAGTCGTTCCTGAGGTAAAAAGTATCGTCCACAGATCATTAAAATCCGGAATATAATTTTCCTCAAAAGGAACATTAGAGTTAATTAATTCATTCCATTCATTACCTATGTCAACCTTCGCATTGCCTTCATAATGTGGAAATCGAATCACGTGAACATCATCAGGAACTGCCTCTGATCGATCTCCCCAATTATCATATTTTCCACAAAAAATTGCTTTTAAATCTGCCTTAATAATAACTTCATTCAATTGATCTTTCGTCAAACTTGGATAGAAAGGAACTGATACAAATCCACCCATCAAAATCGCCAAATCTGCCAATATCCAATGGTAACAATTCTTAGAAGAAATGCCAATGTGATCTCCTTTTTTTAATCCCATTTTTATCAAAGCAGAAGTCATTTTTCGAGCTTCTTGACCAGCTTCAGCATAGGTAAGGGTTTTCCAATTTTCACCTTGTGGTTGGCGTAGAAAAATATTATTGGGTGTATTTTTTTCCCAATGAAAAAAGCATTCATTGAGTGTTTTTAGATTTTCGTTAAGTTTTGACATGATTTTCAAATTTTATCAAAAGATACAAAAACACTAATAAAATCATGCATTTTAGAGGTATTTATCAATTAAACCAAACTGCCATAAATGAAATCTATAATGGTTATGATTAAATAATTCTAATTCTTCAAAATTGAGCTCTCCAAAAAACTTATTGTAACATATGAAATCTGGATTAGCTTCAAAATGAGTATAAAATCTGTTTATCGCTATTTCGACTTGCTCGATAGCTTGATCCAAATTTTCAAATTTTAAAGTAGGTAAATCGGCCTTAGTCTTATCACTTGGACGATGCTCAAAAATGGCTCCTTTTTCTATAAATCTTTTAAACCCAAGTTGTCCTTTTGTTGGTGGATTCTCCACTTCTCCTACTCTTTTTGTACAGTTTTTTAAAGTCCAAGAAAGATGTTCGACCATATGTTGCGAAGTCATCAAACCAAATGCAGGTTCAGTATCAGGTTTTAGATTTTTCAATAATTCTATAACCTTACCTGTCAAGAAGTCTTTTTTACTTTTTGTGTAATTCATTTTGGACAATATTTTATTAGCCAATGAAAATTCAAGGTAAAAAATTACGGAGGGCTTGAAGTCTTTTTTGTAAAAAAAGTGGAATCCAAGTTGGGTTAATTATAGGAGTTTAATTTTATGTCTACAGAAAACAGGCATTTGTCTAAGTAAAATTTTAATGAAAAAGAACAACTTAAATTAGGTTCAAAAAATATTATGAAGGCAGAAAGATTTCACAAGATACAGTCCTTAATGTATAAAGCATTTCAAGAGGAGAAATTTCAAGAAGCCAAAAATTTAGCGTTAGAATATCTAGATTTAGCAAGATCCTATCAAACCAATTGGAATTACGGAAATGCTATTCATCATGCAAGTTTAACACTAGGTAGAATTGCATTGCAAGAAGGAAAAATTGAGGAGGCTAAAATTTATCTTTTAAAAGCTGGAGGTACTTCTGGTTCTCCTCAACTAAATAGTTTTGGACCGAATATGATCTTAGCCCACGAATTATTAGAAAAAGGAGAAGATAAAGTAGTATTGGAGTATATTGATTTGTGTAAAAGATTTTGGATGAAAAAATTTTGGACAAAAATATTATACGGGTTTAAAGTTAAAAAATGGAAAAAGGTTATTCAAAGAGGTGATATTCCAAATTTCAACGCTCACTTTTATAATTTTTAAAGATGAAATTCTCTACATCAGATTTCGCAGATTAAAACCTTCCAAAAAAAAGAGGTAAAGCTATCAGCTTCACCTCTCATTTTTAAGATTTTCTCTATTTGAAAAAGAAAAATTATTTTTTCTTTCTAGTCGTCTTTTTTGCCGCTTTCTTTGGTGCCGCTTTTTTCTTAGCATCTGCTTTTGCTTTTGCTGCAGCTTTCATTTCAGCTTTTTTCGCTGCAACTTTTGCTTTAGTAGTTTTTTTCGCAGCAGATAATTCCGCTCTAGGGATTGCATTTATTTTACCCTCATCTCCATAAAACTCTTTTGACATCTTATTATATGCATCCGCAGCTTCAACTGCTGTATCAAACATTCCAATGTGAATTGATTTTCCTTTGTGAGAAATTACCGAACGGAATCTTGTACTTTCTTTATATACACCTGTGAATCCAGCTTTACTACTAGATTTTCTTTGACGGCTTGCAGTCGACCGAGATCGAAATGCTAAATTCTCAATTCGGCAATCTAATTTATTCCCATTCAATGCTCCTACCAAACGTTTAGTTTTAGATCTTCCTTTTTTGATAAATTTTTCTGCTATCAATTTATGTAGATAAATTGTTTCTGTTTTGTAACCGCCATTTTTCTGTTTTTGAGTTCTTTGAAAAACAGCACACCCACTAGAGTGTTTTCTGAGTCGGCTAACAATGTCAATACCACTAAGGTATTTGTCAGTTGTTAAAAATTTGTATCCTTTGTCATCAAGGATTACTTTTTCACTTGAGTTTCTAAGGTTGATTTTATGCGCCACGCTGTAAAATTTTAAATGATTAAGAAATTAATATACTTTAAAATAACCATATAACTACGCTCGTTTTTGGCAATAATTTTATTGCGTAATTCAAGTTATTATTTTTAACAAACGAAAATGTAATTGTTTTGTTACAAATATTAGAGACAATTATTTTTTAAACTTTATTTATTGAAAACACAAGAGAGAACAAAATGTTTATTTATTGTTATATAGTAAAGTTAAAAATTATTCTCAACAAATTATCAAAATCAGCTTTTTGTTTCCTCTAAAATGAAAATATATTGTTATGCTAATAAACCCAGGGAATAACAATACATTTCCATAAACAATTTTTCTAAAAAATCTAAAATGCAAGTAGTTTAACTTAACTTTGATTTCCAAAAACGAACTTTTAAAAATTCAATCACTAATGAAGTCTGGTTTTTCCAAAAAACAAGAATTATATATTCGTAGAGCGTTTGATTTAGCTCGATTATCAGAAGGATCTGCCGTTCCTAATCCGATGGTTGGAGCGGTCATTGTTTTTCAAAATAGAATTATTGGTGAGGGATATTTTAAAGGATTTGGAAAATCTCACGCAGAGGTCAATGCTGTCACCAATGTAAAAGAAGAAGATCGACAATATTTAACTCAATCTGAAATTTATGTTTCTCTTGAACCATGTAATTTTTTTGGAAAAACTCCTCCATGTACCAGTTTGATTTTGAAAACAAAAATTCCAAGAGTGATCATTTCTACCATTGACAAAACACCTCAAGTTTCAGGAAATGGAATTGAGTTGTTGCGTCAAAATGGCGTTGAAGTCATCACAGGAGTTTTAGAAAAAGATGGAGATGAATTGGTCAAATATCGAACTAATTATGTGGAGCGGGAATCTCCTTTTGTGATTTTAAAATATGCAAAATCCAAGGATGGATTTATTGGACAAGAAAATAAAAGCGTTTGGATAACTAATCATTTTTCCAAAATTTTAGTGCATAAATGGCGAAGTGAGATTAATGCAATCATGGTTGGAACCAATACTGCTCGACAAGACAATCCTAAATTGACCAACCGTTTGTATTTTGGAAAAAATCCTTTGCGAATTGTTTTGGATCGTAGAGATGATTTGCCAGAAGATTTACATCTTTTTTCAGATGGACTTCCTACTTGGCAAATAACTGAAAATATTACTCGTACTTTTTCTAAAAAAAATGTTATCCAAATTGAAATTCCATTTGACGATTTCCTTCTCAAAAATTTATTAAAAAAACTTCATGAAGAAAAAATAGGAACATTGCTCGTGGAGGGAGGCGCTAAATTATTACAATCATTTATAGATCAAAACCTATGGCAAGAAGCTCGAATTTTTGAAGGAAATAAATATTTGAAAAATGGAATCCTTGCCCCTCAAATTTCCGTTACACCAAATGAAGAGTTTAAGATTGAAAATGACACTTTAAAAATTTTCCAAAATGGTTAATGAATGAGTACTAAAAACGGTCATATATTTAATAAAACTATCTAAAAAACACCCTACCAATATGTTGATTATCAATCAATTACATTCTAAATTGTGCATGATTCAACAAAGGTTCTCCTTCCCCGAAAAATTAGGATTTTTATTCAAAAAAAATTATTTTTATGCACCTTAGTATCTACACGATTCAATCCATTATTTTTTTTGTTTCCTTTTCCGATTTCACTTTTATTAATGTTGGAAAATTGATGATTTTTTCCTTCTAACTATAACTTACTATTAGAAAAACAACAAGATGGATATTCAATACTTTTTTAATATTATCAAGAAGCGAAAATGGCTTATCATAATTCCGATGATGATTACTGCTTTGGCTACTTATTATTTTGTTGACAGTAAGCCTGAGATGTATGACGCAAAAGCTTCTGTACCAACTGGAATTGTTGAGTTTACGGGGATCAACATAAATGAAAATAGTCCATTTATTCAAAGCATGCAGGTGGAAATTAGTTTTGCCAACTTGATCAGTTTTATAACAACCAACAAAACAACACGATTATTGAGCTATGAATTATTAGTTCATGATATCATGGCTGACACTACTAGCAATGATCCTCCCTTCAAAAAAGTGAACCCAAGTGATATTGGTTATACTCAATCTGAGTTGGAAGCACTCGCTGGTGTTTTGCAAGGGAGGATTGATACTTTAAATAGTGCTTTGGATCAAGATTCTGATCGCATCTATAGAAAGGTGGCAAAGGCATATGAGTATGATGTAGACTTCTTGAAGAAGGAAAAATTCTATGTAAAAAGAGATGGTGAAACTGATGCCTTGGAAATAAAATATGTAGATGAAAATCCAAGAGCTTGTTCTTTTGCGGTTAACCAGTTTTGCAAAATTCTAAAACCTTATCATCAACTAGCTCAAAGTAAAGGAGATTTAGAAACTTTTTACGAATATGATAAATTAGCCAAATCAAGAGGCATCAAACTTCAAGGTTTAGAAAAAGAGTTAGAAAATTATAAATCAGGAAAAGGAATTTTGAACATCGGAGTTCAATCGGAAGAAACACTTAACCAAATCGCTAATTTAGAAGAAGAGTTGGAAGAGGCCAACAGGTCAGTTAATGCCAACAGAACCATTATTAAAAATTTGGAATCTTACCTGAACGATAACGATCGCTATAAATTAGAAACCAGATCTGATAATATTTTAAGTAGTAAAGCTATCGTAAATCTCGATGCTAGAATTAAAAGATTGACAGACCAATATATTTCTTCTGGTCAAAAAGACACCAACCTTAAAAGTCAAATCGACTTAGCTAAAGTAGCTAGAGATCAACAGATTAAACGATTTGCTAAAGAAAAAAGTGAAGATGATCCAGGAATGATGGATCAAGATGATGAATTTATTTCGAAACGTGTTACAGCGGAATCTGAATTGACTTTGGCGCAAGAAACGATGCGCTCTATTAATTCCGAATTGAATAAATTGAGAGGAAAAAGAAACGCATATATCAATGATGAAGCTTATACCAATAGCTTAAATAATCAAATTGAAATAGCTAGAAAAGAGTATAAAAGTGCATTGGATAGAGTAAATGAATCCAAGTTAAATACAATTTCTTCTTCTTTTAAATTAGAACCTTTGGATTGGGCGGATACACCTGAACAACCTATCCCAGATAATAAATATTTGTTGGCTGGATTTGCAGGATTGGTGACTGGTTCGTTTACAACCGTTCTTTTCTTTTTGTTGGCATTGTTTGATTTTAGTTTGAATACTCCAAATCAGTTTAACAAGTTTACTAAATTGAATTTGATAGGTACTTTGAATAAAGTGAAAGATAGCAACCTTGATTTAAAAAAATTATTTGCTTCTTTCTCTGATAATAATAACCTAGAAAACTTCAAAGAATCATTAAGAAAACTGCGCTATGCTTTTGAAGAAACGGAGGCTTCGACTTTCCTTATTACAAGTACTAAGGAAGGAGAAGGAAAAACATTTTTGATGTTGACTTTGGCATATGCTTTGACTTTGAAAAATAAAAAAATCTTATTGATTGATACTAATTTCAAAAACAACAGATTGACGAGAATGTCAAATGAAAAGATACAGGACAATCTTTTGCATACTCAA
>CAJQQY010000030.1 GCA_905480595.1 uncultured Saprospiraceae bacterium
AGAGATGAAATTTGGTCTCAAATCGCTTACGATCTCGGAGCAGAATATCGAGATGGTGGATTTTGGGACAGAAATTATATTTCGTATTTACATGGTGAATGGGAAATTGTTTTAGATACATATACTCAGAGTACTGGAAAATCTTCTGTAACCTATACTCGAATGCGGGCTCCTTTTGTGAATAGAGATGGATTGTATTTTAAGGTTTATCGATCTGGTTTTTTTTCAAATATGGGGAAATATTTTGGAATGCAAGACATTGAAATAGGGGATGAGTATTTTGATAAAGATTTTGTGATCAAAGGAAATGATCAATTTCAAATTGCAAGACTTTTGGCAGGTGATGATATCAAAGCTTTGATCGAACTTCACCCGAGAATCCATTTTGAAATCAGAGATGACGAAGGAATTTTTACTAAAAAATATCCAGAAGGAGTGGACGAATTATATTTTCAATGTGTTGGAGTCTTGAAAAACCAAGCTCAAATTAAAGGGTTGTTTGATCTTTTTGCATTTACTTTGGAGCGATTGGTAGAAATTGATTCGGCGTATGCACATGATCCAAATGGACGATTTGTTTAAAGAAAAATAAATCTATATAAAAACTTAATTATAAAGATTTTATGAGTTGTGCTCTATGAGTAATGGCGCGGGTTAGGATCGGCGAAAAATGAGGGTGTGGGAGCTTGCTTTGCGTTGAGCATTTTTTTCGCCTAGGGTTTTTGGTTCTTTTTTGCCAATGCAAAAAGAACAAATTTCTCAATATCCACTTCCCTAAAAATATAAAATAAATGCTTCTAAAAACTTAAAACAATATATTTGCATAGTGCCTTTTACTGTATAATATGTTCTTTTTTTTATTGAAAAAAAAAGAACCAAAAAATTCTAGACGAAAAAAATGCTCAACATAAAGCAGGTTCTCATACCCTCATTTTTCGCCAACCCTAACCCACCCCATTACTAATAGAGCACAATTCATGGAGTTCTATCAACTTTATTTCATCAAAGTAACATCTCCCGAAAATACTTTAGTTGAACCATCCTTTAATTTCACTTCGAAAATATAAACAAAAACTGCTGGGTTCATATCCTCACCTTTAAATCGACCATTCCAACCTATGCTTGGATCATTAGGTTGGAAGTTTTCTTTTTTGAAAACATGTTCTCCCCATCGATCATAAATTGACAATTCTAAAATTTCTTCAACCTGATCATTCGAGAATAATGTGAAGTAATCATTATATCCATCGAAGTTAGGAGAAAAAACATTTGGAATATAAATTCTGACTTGTGGAAGCACAACGATATTGATAACTGCGATAGCAATGCAACCATTGTTGTCGATGATTGTGAGTTGGAGCGTTTGATCATCGAGTGTTTCAATGGTTGTCGTCAAGCAAGTATCACAAGATAAAAATTCAGGAGGTGCCCATTGTATATAATTTAAACTATCGATTGGTACATTTACCAAAGCCTGAATAGTTCCAGAGTTTCCTTCAAGAATTTCGATAACTTCAGGAAGACTTAATTCAAGATTAATACCTGGGTTGATCGTGAAATTATCTTCCAAAGTACATCCATTAGCGTCCGTAAGTACAATGTTATAAAAACCTGGTGAAAGGTTTAGAAATTGCCCTGAATTGTCAGTTGGATTTCCATTTAAAGTATAAGTGAAAGGAGGTACTCCTCCGGAAATGTTAGTAATAGAAATCCATCCATCATTTGCATCAAAACAAGTTTCGCCATAAACATTTGCATTTAATAGTTGTGGGACATTGTTATTTATGATGACTTCTAAGTTATCTGTGGTGATGCAACCACTAATCGTATCTTGAATAGAAACGGTATAAATTCCAGATTGATTGACCAAAGGATTTTGAGTAGAGCCACCTGAAACGATATTTCCATTTGAAGTAGTCCAAATTATTTCAAGGTCATCTGTCGAACCTAAAATATTTACATTTAGATTTGTTTCTGTCTCGTCGCAAAATAGAGTAACATCTTCCACCGCTTGAGCTAACGGAACATTTAATAAACTTTCTACGAAAACGGAATCAATATTTTCACAGCCATTCAAAGTATCAATTAATTGCAAATAATAAAAACCACTATTGTCAACTGATAATGTATTCCCATTTTGTCCTACGATTAAATTATTATTGGCATCGAACCAATTGTAAATGATATTTGTCCCCAGTTGAGAATTAGAACCATCAATTAAAATATTCGGTTCGTAACAACTAATTGGAGATGGAGGATCTAAATTTACGAAAGGATAATCTTGGATATCGGTGATGATAATTTGATTGGAATTTTCGCAACCTGAAATGGTATCTAATGCGATTAAATTAACTACACTTCCTTCCGTTACGATAAACTGAGTTGCAATAATTGAATTCCAACTATAAATTACATTGGGTTCATTAGCCGAAGTCAATGTAATACTACTCACGATACAATCTAAAATATCATCAGGGTTAGCAAAAATTATAGCTGACGGCAAATCGGTATCTTCAAATACTTCAACTTGATCGGTAGAAGTGCAACCACTTGCTAAATCAGTTAATTGTAAATTATAAATACCTGCTGTAGTCGTGGTGATTTGAGTTTGATTGGAAATAAAAATGCCTGCGGAAGTTGTCCATTCAAATTCTAAATTAGCACCTGTGGTACCAGAACCATCTAAGGTTACTTCTGGATTGTCACAAGTGATAGTTTGATCAGGCCCTGCATTTGCCGAAGGTGTACCGTTTTCGATTTCGATAAAAACACTATCGATTGCTGTACAACTATTTGGATAAGTGGCAGTTAAAAAATACCAGCCTGGTATAGTTGTAGTTGTGATCAAATCCATGGAAGAAAAAGAATTTGGACCAGTCCAAAGGTAATTTCCAACCTCAGATGAAGAGCCGTTTAAGTTTGCAATTGTAATGTTACAAGTTAAAGTGCTACCTGCTCCTGCATCGACAGTTTGTGGGCAAGAGGAACAAGTTGCGGGCGCATTTACAGAAATTGGCGTTTCACATATTAAGGTACTCAAGTCTTGCAAATCAAGATTTAAATTACCATCGATAATTAGAAATGGCCCAAAGTTTTGAGTTGTTCCGTAGCTACCAGAAATGGTTCCATCCGTTGATTCCCAACCTACTCCAATGTTTTGTCCATTCACTAAAAGATCAAAAGTAAAGGTATCGTCCGTATCATCATTGCCAGTTCCATTGTCATCACAAATGATATTTGAAACGGTAGCATTGATAGTGCAATCTTCGTTGCAAGGCTCAAGTGTTCCGATATTTTGTTCCGCAGAACAAAGCGGTTCGTCTGTGTCTTGAATTAAAATTATAACAGCACTTCCGTCCGCAGGAAGCGTAAACATACCACCCGTTGCATAATCAAAAGTACCTTGAGAAATATTGTTAGCGAAAATTTCAAAACTATGTGAAATGCCAGCATTGACTGCGGATGCTTGAATGTTTAATTCAAAAAAATCATCAGATGGATCTGTGATAGTTCCATTGTCATTGCAAATCACATCGACTAAATCAAAATTAATCACACAAGGATCAGAGCAAGTTGCAGGCGCATTTACCGAAATCGAAGTTGTGCAAGTCAAGGTAGTCAAGTCTTGCAAGTCGAAATTTAAATCACCATTGGCAATTAAGAATGGCCCAAAATTTTGAGTTATTCCGTAGCTACCAGAAATGGTTCCATCCGTTGATTGCCAGCCCGATCCAATATTTTGTCCATTCACTAAAAGATCAAAAGTAAAGGTGTCATCAGTATCATCATTGCCAGTTCCATTGTCATCACAAACGATATTTGAAACGGTAGTATTGATAGTGCAATCTTCATTGCAAGGCTCAAGTGTTCCGATATTTTGTTCCGCAGAACAAAGCGGTTCGTCTGTGTCTTGAATTAAAATTATAACAGCACTTCCGTCCGCAGGAAGGGTAAATATTCCACCCGTTGCATAATCAAAAGTACCTTGAGAAATATTGTTAGCGAAAATTTCAAAGCTATTTAACATACCAGCATTGACTGCTGAAGCTTGAATATTTATTTCATAAAAATCATCAGAAGGATCTGTGATAGTTCCATTATCACTACAAATTACATCGACTAAATCAAAATTAATCACACAAGGATCGGAACAAGTTGCAGGCGCATTTACCAAAATCGAAGTTGTGCAAGTCAAAGTAGTCAAGTCTTGCAAGTCGAAATTTAAATCACCATTGGCAATGGAAAATGGACCAAAATTTTGAGTGCTAGAATAATCTCCAGAAAGCGTCCCATCGGTGGATTGCCAGCCCGATCCAATATTTTGACCATTCACTAAAAGGTCAAAAGTAAAGGTGTCGTCGGTATCATCATTTCCGGTTCCATTGTCATCACAAAC
>CAJQQY010000031.1 GCA_905480595.1 uncultured Saprospiraceae bacterium
GTAAAAATTAGCTACAGAGAGTTTCATACTGCTGCCGATATTCTAGCAAGTGGAATTCCAATGAAGGCATCACATAATGGTGTTGATGGTGATATGCAAACTGCTGGAATGTTTGAAATTAACGCATCAGTTAATGATCAAGAAATATTTGTAGCTGAAGGAAAAAACATTGGTGTTAATATGGCAAGTAATGTTGATGGTGACAATTATGACTTTTGGGAATTGAATCAAGAAACGGGTACTTGGAAAAACCTAGGCGGTTCTACGGCTCAACCAAATATCAAAAAACAAGAAGCTGAAAAAACAATCGCTAGTCTTTCAAAAATGAAAGCTCCTACTCCACCAGCAAAATTTGACAAAGAAAAACCTGTTTTAAATTTTGACCTGAACCTAGATAACTATCCTGAATTAAAATCAATGAAAAATATTTTTTGGCAATTCACAGGTAAAGGTGAAAATCCAAAAAATAATCCTTGGGTATTCAAAGAGAAATGGACTTCAGCTGATATCAAAAAAGGATCAAGAGGAAATGAATATATTATGGTTTTGAAAAGCGATAAGAAAAATTTCTCAACAACTGTTTGTCCTAGTCAAAAAGGAAAAGAATTTGATAAAGCTTTATCTGATTATGAAACTGCTTTGAGAGACTATAAATCCAATGAAACGACTAAGGAAGAAAGAATGAATTTTATGAAACGCCAAACCGATTTCGTTCGAAGTTTCCAAATTCAAAATATGGGCATTTATAATTGCGATGCTTTGATTGGAAATCCTCAGGCTTTAGCTTTCCAAGCAAATTTTGACTTTGGTCCAGACGTTTCTGCAGCACATAATAAAGTAAATGTATACTTGATTACAAATGATGCTCGTTCAGTAATTGCTTATCCTTATGCTCGAAGAAGAAATTTTGTTTTAGATCCAGGAATGGATAATCAGTTAATAGCTATTTTGCCAAATAATAAATATGCCACTTTTTCTCAACAAGACTTTGATGCAAGTTTAGAAGAAATGAAAAATTCGAATGGAAAGGTTTTCACTTTTAAAATGAATGTAGAAACTGAACCAATCGAAAGTGTAGAAGATTTGACGAAGGCAATGGCTGCTTTATAATTTGAATTATAAACTGGCTTTAAGGTAGCCTATAATTTTAATTCAACCCAACATTATCTTTTATTGATTTTACTTCGCTAAATAATAATCAGAGACTGGTTAAAAGCCAGTCTCTGACTAAGAAAATAAAGCTAATAAATGCGGTACCATCTCACCTTCCTTTTTTCTATTTTATATCTTTTTTCCTTTGCACAGTTTGGAGCAAGTAATTTGCTGCCTATCAAAATTGAGCAGAAATGGGGATTGATGGATGGAAATGGAAATATTGTGATGGAACCAAAATATGATCTAATTGGAAATAGATTTGGCAGTCAAAGGCTTGTTGGTTCTAGATTATCTCCCACTTATATCTCTGTTCAATTAGGTGAAAAAATTGGACTAATTACCATTCGAGGAGAAGAAATATTAGCACCGCTTTTTGACGAAGTAATTGATGCTTTTCCAGACTCTGTTTTTACTGTAAAAAATGATGGGGTACTCTTAGTTGTTAATGGAAAAGGAGAAACTATTTTTGATGGAAAATATGAAGAGGTTATTCCTATTGCTGGGATTAGGGATTTTTATATTATTCGAGAAAATGGAAAATATGGTCTGCTTAAAAAAGGAGAAGGATATATTATTGCACCTGAATATTCTCTTTTAAAAATTCATCAATTACGAAAACCTTTTCTAGAATTTAGAACGGAAAATTCTGCTAAGCAAGAAAAATATGGGATGATTGATTTTGAAAATAACATCATTCTACCTGCCGAATTTGATTCTATTAAAATGATCAATAAAAATCTTTTTTTGACCAAAAAAGAATTTTTCGAGCTTCGTGATCATCAAAATAATATTCATATTTCTGAAAAAGATAAATGGTCAAAAGTCAAAATTTTATCTACTTCCTTTCTCTCCTGCTCAAGTAATATTGAAAAGCAAACTAAAATTTATTCCCTAAAAAGTAAAAAATTTATTGAAGTCAAAACTGACTTTGATGAGTATTCAAGATTCCGAACTAATTTTCTTCTTGGAAAAAAAGATGGCAAATATGGACTTATCGATACGCTAGGTAATGAAGTCATTCCTCCGAGGTATAAACAAATATTACATTTAGAAGGAGATACCTTATTTAAGGTGCAAAAATTTCTTTGGGGAGTTTATAATATAAATCAAGGATTAGTTGCTACTATTAATTATGATGTAATAAACTCATTTCAAGATCAATTTGCTGAAGTTAAAACTAGAGGAAAATCAGGTTTGATTAATCGAAAAGGAAAAGAAGTTGCAAGCACCAAATTTGAGTATTTTCAATTTCAAGATCAATTTGTCAAAGCATTTCTTGGAACTACCATGCATTATTTCCAAGCAGACTCTTTAGATCAATTAGAGCTACTGGAAATCTATCCTGAGGTGTACACGCTTCGAATAGGTTATGGAGATGCGATGGATCAAATGCCTAATATTTCCAACTTTAATCTACCAAGAGGTCGTAGAAGACGAACAAATAACGGACGAGGAGAAAAGAAAAAACCAGATTATAGTTTGGTAAATAATAGCGATGTGCAATGGTTTATTGATTGGGGACTTTGGGGATTAAAAAGAAAAAGCACCAATGAGATTTTGATTAAACCGCAATACGAATTTATAAAAACATTACCATTTACTGACTTAACTATTGTTTATAATTATGATAAAAAAATAGAGGAAAATGAAATTCTAAAAATGCTATCCATTCGCCCTAAAGCTGGATCTTTTGGAATTGCATTTTATAGTCATCAGCAAGAAAAATTTGTAACTGACTTTGAATTTCTTGGCGTTCAGATAGAGGACTTTTATTATGATTTACCGTTGGCTAGAGTTTTAGACAAAGATGGAGAATTCACCCTTATTGACCAAAAAGGAAAAATTTATCGAAATAAAAAAACCTTTGATTACATAGGAGATTTCTATGAAGGGAAAGCTAGAATTTGTCTAGGAGGAATTGCAAAAAAAATAAAAAGTGGAAACGAAAAAGGCAATAAAGTAAATACCACCACAGCCTTTCAATATAATTATCAAATCAGATTTAATCGTTTCAATACATTACCGACAAGTGATTTATTTATCATTGGTGGCACTTGGGGTTTTATCGATACACTTGGAAATATCATCATTCCACCCACGTATGAATATGTCCGAGACTTTGAAAACAAAACCGCCATTTGTAAAAATGAAACACATTGGGGAGCAGTAAATAAATACAACAAACCTGTTTTAAAGTTTAAATATCGAAGTATTGAGTGGGAAGATAATTACATGAAAGTTGGGGTAAAAAATAAACGACCTGTTTTTTACAACTCTCTTGGAAACTCTGTGGTTGATTGGGGATATGATAAATTCAAAGAATTTTCTGAAGGCTTTTGTGCAGTCAAACAAAATGGAAAATGGGGCTTAGTAAATGAAATAGGGAAAGAAGTTTTATCATGTGAATATAATGTTATAAATTCTTTTAGTGAAGGTTGGGCAGCCGTTCAAGATGAGATGGGTTGGTATTTTATCGATTCAACATTGGAAATAAAATTAGATTTAAGAGATACAGAATACTTGTCTGTCGGAAACTTTTCAGAAGGACTTTGTTGGTATAAAATCAAAAGAAATAAAAAATTCTATTATGGATTTATGAACAAGGCTGGAGAGCCAATGATTAATTCCATTTTCACCAAAGCTTTTGATTTTCAACAAGGTAGAGCTCGCGTGGTAAAAAATAGAAAAACAGGATTGATTGATACAACCGGCACTTTCATCATGCCTGCCAAAAAATACGATTTAGTTTTTCCTTTTGAAAAAAATGGAATTGCTCAGGTTCGAGTAAATAATATGGGAGATTTTGGATTAATTAACCGAGAAGGTGAAACATTGACCTCTTGCATTTATACTAAAATTTTTCCTTTCAAAAATGGTTATGCAAAAGTAGTTACTCCAAAGGGAATTGGTTTTGTAGACTCACTCGGCAATGAAGTGATCCCTCCACAATATCGAGCAGTAGGTGAATTGTCGGAAGGTTTAGTGGCTGTTCAACATGGGTTTTCCTATATGTGGCAGTATATTAACATGGAAAATAAAATTGCCTTTAAAGGAAAATTTTCAAAAGCAGAACCTTTTAAAAATGGAAAGGCCATAGTCACCCTTCGACGTTCTGAAGATAGTGCAAATTTAGTAATCGATAAAAATGGGCAACAAGTTGAGTTAAAAAATAATGGAATGGTGCTCCATTTTGCAGAAAATAAATATGGCTTTAGAAGATTTATTAGAGATAATAATGGGAATGTTCAAAGTACTTATTGCTACTACACCGATTCTCTTGGACAGCATCTTTATAATCGAAAGAGATTTAATAATGTGGAACCTTTTCAAAATAATATTGGTCTAGCTCAGCTTGATAATCAAAAATGGGGAACTCTAACTCAACGTGGTTATGAGATCATTCCACATAAATTTCATAAAATTTTTCCTCTGCGAAATAATATGTTTTCTGCGATTGCTGCTGAGCTTTTTGGATTGTATGATGAAGATGGGAATATGATTTTGGAGCCTGTTTATGATTATATCAAATTGGAACAAAGACAAGATATTTTTAGAGTAGAGCAAGGAAGTAAGATTGGATATTTTGCGAATGATGCGGTGTGGCTATGGCAACTACAAGATTGATTTTTTTTGCCTAAGATTTGGCTGATTTTTATAATCCTTATGATTTCTCAAATAAAAAAAATGGGAGATCATGATAATCAGCCAAATCTATGGCAAAAAATCACCAAAATCCACCTTCATTAAACATCCTCCAGATCTGATCATCCTTTGGTGGATCAGCTACAATTTTTACAGGTTCATTTTTTACTGGATGGATAAATTCTAGGCTTCGACTATGTAAATTAATATTTCCTTTCCATTGCATTCTTGGAAAACCATATTTTACATCTCCAACAATCGTGCATCCCATACTCGCTAATTGAACTCGAATCTGATGAGGTCTTCCAGTCAAAGGATTTACCTCAATCAAATGATTACCACTCACCTCCCCTATCATTTTATAATCTAATTCAGCTAATTTTGCATCAGGATTTCTTCGGCTTGGTTTGTCCAAAGCCTTCGCCATATTCTTTGCATTATCCTTAATCAAATAATGTTTTAAATGTCCCTCTAATGGTTTAGGTCTTTTTTTAGAAATAGCCCAATATGTTTTTTTTACTTCTCTGCTAGCAAATAATTTTGGCATTCGAGACAAGGCTTTTGAAGTTCT
>CAJQQY010000032.1 GCA_905480595.1 uncultured Saprospiraceae bacterium
TAATTCTAAGGAATACTTTTTCTTAAACTCCTTCTTTTTTAAGGCAAGAGGATTGTCAGGAAACAACTTATTTTTTGAAAAAAAATCATGAAGTGAAAAAATCCGCGAAGACTCTGTTGAACTAAAATATCGATTTTTTACTGGCTTTAATCCTATTCTTCCTTTTTTCAATTCCAATTCACTTAAGCCATAATTTGAATATTTCCCATTATAATATGATTCAATAACTTCAATGGGTTCGTCAAAAAGCAAAGTTTCTAAATAAAAATAGGTTTTTGCTTTTTTCGATTTCGTTTTTTTATTCCTTTTTAGTTTGGCGATCATATCATATAAATAATCACTCTCAGCGGTCACCACTACTTCCTCTAGAATTCCAGCGCTTGGAGTCAATCTGACTTCTTTTAAAACTTCCTTGGAAATGACTAAAATTTTATCGTCATACCCCAAATAAGAAATAACTATCGTATCTCCGATTTGATTATTTGGTAACTCAAAATAACCTTCTAGATTCGTTGCTGTCCCTATTAGTTTCTGTTGATTAAAGATATTAGCATAAGCCAAGGTTTTGTTACTGTTTTCCTCTAAAACGATTGCTTTAAGGTCAATGAAATTTTGATTTTCTTTTTGTCCCAAACAACATATCACTTGAAATGATGTCATTAACAATAATATAATTTTCATCAATCGATTCCTCATATAAACCTTACTTAAAAAATACCGTTTTAGTCTACAGTTTTTATATAATGAGTTAAAAATAAATAAACTTTGCATCTTTATTTTCGTAATGTATCTTTGAACGATTTTTTATTAAAGACAATGAAAAATATAAAAGGTAATCAGTAATTTAAAATTAATATTTTCACGATTATAATTAACTGATTATCAGAACGTTAAACCAATAATTAGAATCATCATTAACCATCATATAACTTGGAAGATTTAACTTTTCAATATCCCACTTGGTACATTTTATTTTGCGCAATTTTAGGATTAGGTGTTGCCACTCTTTTATATTTTCGAGATAAAACATTTAAAGAAACTTCAGATTCTCTAAAATGGATCCTTGGAATCATTCGATTTTTGAGCGTGACGCTGATTAGTATGTTACTATTATCGCCGCTTTTGAAGTCTATGATTTCAGAAACAAAAAAGCCAGTTATCGTTTTGGCGCAAGACCAATCTGAATCTGTTTTGGCTGATATGGATGAAGCGCAAGCGCAAACTTACCAACAGTCATTCAAAGATTTAAGTACAAAATTAAGTGAGAATTACGACGTCAAAGAATATGCTTTTGGTGAAACGGTTCGAGAAGGAATTGATTTCCAATTCAATGATAAAGTAAGTAATATTTCTGATTTTTTGAAAAACATGTACGACCTGTACAGCAATCAGAATTTAGGTGCAGTCGTCTTGGCTACTGATGGAATTTATAATCAAGGCAGTAATCCAATTTATGCAGGAACAAAATTAACTGCTCCAATTTATTCTATTGCTTTGGGTGATACTACAGCTAAAAAAGACTTAATTCTAAAACGAGTTTTTCATAATAAGATATCTTACTTGGGAGACAAATTTAGTATTCAAATTGATATCTCTGCCAAAAACTGTACAGGGAATAATACGAATCTGACAGTTTCAAAAATAGTAGATGGCGCAAGTTCGCGAATCAAACAAATTCCTATCTCGATTAATAAAAATGATTTTTTTAATACGCAAGAAATTATTTTAGATGCCAATTCAAGTGGTGTTCAACGTTATCGAATCAGCGTTAACCCTGTGGCTGGAGAAGTGACGAATGTAAATAATACAAAAGATATTTTTATTGATGTTTTGGATGCTCGGCAAAAGATTTTGATTGTGGCAAATGCTCCACACCCTGATCTTTCAGCTATCAAACAATCTATTTCCAAAAATAAAAATTACGAAGTCACGACCACTTACATCAATGATATGAAAGTGAATGTGGCAAGTTATGACTTTGTCATTATGCATCAGTTACCGAGCAAAACGAATGATGCTTCTGCTGTAATGAAAACAATGTATGACAAAGCAATTCCACGTTTGTATATTGTTGGAAGTCAAAATGATTTGGGAAAATTTAGTAAAATTCAACCTATCCTCGACATCTCAGGTGATGGTCGAAATACGGACGATGTGCAAGCAACTATCTCACCTGTCTTTGGATTATTTACCATAAGCGACGAGGTCAAAAACGAGTTGCCGAAATTTGCTCCTTTGCTCGCACCTTTTGGAGATTTTAAAGATAATGCGAATACCCATGTGCTTCTATATCAGAAGATTGGAAAAATTGACACTAAAAAACCATTGCTTCTTTTTGGGGAACAAAACAATATAAAAATGGGAGTTTTGGCTGCCGAAGGAATTTGGAAATGGCGTTTGTTTGATTTTTTACAACATGAAAATCATGACATTTTCGAAGAGGTATTGGGAAAAAGTATTCAGTATTTGTCACTTAAAGAAGACAAACGAAAATTCCGAATTAGTTTGGATAAAAATATATTTAGCGAAAATGAAGGAATCAACTTCGATGCAGAACTATACAATCAAAGCTACGAACTCATCAATGACCCTGATGCCACTTTGACAATTACTAATAGCGAAGGAAAAGATTTTAATTTCACTTTTAGCAAGTCTGGAAAAGCATATATTTTACGTGATAAAGTTTTCCCAGTTGGAAATTATAAATTCCGAGGAACAGTGAATAGTGCAGGCGAGCAATTGGTTTACAATGGAAAATTCAGCGTTCAACCTATTCAGTTAGAAAGCTTCGAAACAACTGCCGATCATGGTGTTTTAAAATTGTTAAGTGAAAAATATGGTGGCTCTCTTGTCTATCCAAATAACATCGCTTCAATCGGAACTGTCTTAACTGAAAACCCAATCAAACCAGTCGTGTACACTACCTCAAAAACTCGATCTGTGATTAATTTGAAATGGATATTTTTCACACTTTTAGGTTTATTAATTTTAGAATGGTTTATCCGAAGATACTTTGGATCATATTGATATCAAAAATCAATTACTTGGTTGAAAAGGTAATCAGGATTTCTGATTATCTTTTCAATTGATGACCTATATTACCCAATCAACCAGTTAATTATTATCCTTTTTTGGAACGGTTTATGAATCTCGTATATCAGTTTTATCTATTTATAAAAAAAACTGAGTATGATAACCGCTGAAGCCTTTTGGTCATGGTTCGATGAAAACAGACAAAGATTTTATGCCATCGAAGAAGTGTACGACAAAGATTTGTACATGGAACTCCAAGCCAAACTAAAAAAATATCACCCTCAACTTTCCTTTCAAATCGGAGGCAAATTAAATAGCCCAATCCGATCATTAACTATCTCAGCTGCTGGAATTATTGCCAATTTTGGAAAAGTGGAAGAACTTGTTCTAGAAGCTCCTTCTTTTGAAAATTGGGAAGTGGTCGCTTTTAAACCTGCTGATGGCTTTGGAATTAAAGTCAATGTGGGAGGAATCACTTTTGATCCTAAAAAATTGAGATTTACACCTATTGAGTTGGTGGAATTTCCTGATATTAGTGCTATTCGAATTTATATGCCTGAGTATGAAGAAGAACGAGAGGAGCTTTTTCAAATTGGCTTAAATGCACTTTTGGAAGCTTGCTTAGGAGAAAAAATCGCAGCAATGCAAATTAATTATGTTGATATCAAGTCTTATCCAGAATCACCTGAGGAGTTTCAAATGTCCGAAGATTTTGTTCTCTTAGAAGATTATATTGAATATCCCCAAAATCAAATAAAGTATAATTAATATCATAAACAAATAGAGAGAAAACGAGGTTATTAAAAGAAAAGTATTAATTAAAAAGTACTGGATGAATTCATCAAGTACTTTTTTTATTTTGCAATCTAAAATAATCTTAATGGAAAAGACATTTGACCTAGCAGACATAGAAGCTCTTGAAAGATTTTACAGAGTCAATTTTATTACAAAATTATGTGGGATTAATAATGCAAACCTCATTGGAACAACCGACGAAAATGGAACTTCTAATTTAGCCATTTTCAATTCAGTCACCCACATCGGAGCTAATCCTCCATTTATGGGATTCATCCAAAGACCATTAACCGTTCCTCGACAGACTTATGATAATATTAAACGATCAAGGTTTTTCACGATCAATCAAGTCAATAATTCTTTTTTCAAAAAAGCTCATCAGACTTCTGCGAAATACGAGAAAGGAGTTTCTGAATTTGAGGCTTGCCAATTAACGGAACAGAAAGTGGATGATTTCCCAGTTCCATTTGTGCAAGAAAGTTTTGTAAAAATTGGGTTAAGTTTTGAGGAAGAACATCTAATCAAATGCAATCAGAATATTTTAGTTATTGGTAAGATTCAAAAAGTAATCATTTCCGAAAACCTTATTGATGAAGACGGAAGTATATTGTTAGAAAAAGCCAATACAACAGGTGTCGCAGGTTTAAATACCTATTTTGAAATATCACAAATTGGGAAGATGAAATTCGCAAGACCATAAAGAATTGAAAAAAAATAACAATACAATGAAATACCAAATCCAAAACATTCACGAAATCGACTCCCCTGCCCTAGTCGTTTATCCGCATATCGTTCAAAAGAACATCGACCGCATGAAAGAAATTGCTGGCGATGTAAACCGATTACGTCCTCATGTCAAAACTCATAAAATGGCTGAAGTCGTAAAGATGCAGATGGATAATGGCATCAATAAATTCAAATGTGCAACCATCGCTGAAGCTGAAATGCTAGGACAAGTTGGCGCCGTAAATGTATTGTTAGCATACCAACCAGTTGGGCCAAAAGTTAATCGTTTAGCAGATATAATCGATCAATATCCAAACACCAAATTTGCATGCTTAGTGGATGATACTGATGCAGCTGAAAATATTTCGATTGTTTTTTTATCAAAGAACAAAACGATTGAAGTTTGGTTAGATTTAGATGTAGGACAACATCGAACGGGTATTTTTGCAGATCAGCGAGCACTTGATTTATTTCTTTTTTGCAAAAAACTAAAAGGTATTTCGCCCGTTGGTTTTCATGTTTATGATGGACATATCCGAGATGATAATTTTGAAAGAAGAAAAGAGAGAAGTGACAAATGTTTTGAACTAGTTGAACAATTAAATACAAACATTGAGCAACTTGGATTTGAAAAACTAAAAATCGTAGCAGGTGGATCTCCAGCATTTAATGTACATGCCTTGCGAGATAATGTAGATTGCAGTCCTGGAACTTGTTTGTTCTGGGATTTTGGATATCAAAATATGTTGCCCGAGCAACAGTTTAATTATGCCGCATTAGTCATCAGTCGAATCATTTCAAAACCAAGTGATAATTTAATTTGCGTGGATTTAGGACATAAAAGTATTGCTGCGGAGAATCCATTTCCAAGAGTTCATTTTTTAAATTTACCCGATGCAAAACAAGTAGGACAAAGTGAGGAACATTTAGTTTTAGACGTAGGAAATAATGCTAAATTTAAAGTGGGAGAAGTTCTTTATGGAGTACCAAAACATATTTGTCCGACTTGTGCTTTATATGAAAAAGCAATAATAGTTGATGAAGATGGATTGGCAAAAAAAGAATGGAGAGTAATAGCTAGAGATCGACGAATCACAATTTAAAAGTTAATTTGTCATAAAACGATAACCTATATTAATATTAAATATAGCATCGACTTCAATATCAGCAATTACAATATTTGTTGGATTAGGATAAAGGTAAACGCTATCTCCAAATATTTTGCCTAACCCTGCATTCACCTCTAAGCTTACTTTTTCATTAGCCCATTTTCTTCCGAAAATTAAACCTGTTGCTACTCCTGAATTTCGATGAGCATTATCAAAATTATCTTCCTCAAAATTCTTGATGATTAATATTTGAGGGCGAAGATATAAACCGATAAAATACCGATCCATTCCCCATCGAGTATTAAAATGGTATTTCCCAGCCAATAATATATTTGATCCTGATCGAGGTCGACCATTAATAGTTTTTCCAAAAACAGCTCCTGCTCCAAACTCAATAGAAAGATCTTTTGAAAAACTATATTCAACAGCTAAATAAGGTCTATCCAAAAGAGCTCCAAGCATATTGGTTTTCAATTCGACTTGTGCTAACGACACCGATTGTAACAATATATTTACAAAAAAAAGTAAAAATATTTTTTTCATATAAATTTTAGCTTTAGCATTTTCAATCATCAAAAATATAAATAAAGATCGTCCACATGGTAAACGATCTCTTTTTTAATTCGCTGTTGATTGGAATGAAATCAATTATATTTAATAATTATTCCCTCCAAATCGATACCCAACTGCTAACCTTAATAATCCATCAACTTTTAATGAAGGTATGTCTATCGTATTCGAATTATTATTAAGGGTCGTTTTTTTTTTGATACCTCGACCAACTCATCCTCTTAATTTATTTCCTCTTTTTATAAAATTTTATTCCAATCTACGCTCTTCTCATTTCTACCAAAAGTCATTACCAACCTATATTTAAAAGGAATTACTCTCCAAAAAATAACTTTTAAATAACAAATTTTCATGTATCCATTTTCGTTAATAAAAGTCATAATAAGTAGTTGAAAATATTTTCCTAAATTTGGGAAAAACTCAATCAACCTGAACCATTTTCAGATAAACACATTTTAATTAAGCACCTATTTCTAACAGATAAAATATTATACAAAAATGAAAAGGAATAACATCTTTTTGACAAAAACACTCTTCCTGACCTTAGCTATCCTGATTATTTCAGCATGTTCTCGAAATCCAATTACTGGAAAAAAAGAGGCATTCGTTATGTCTGAAGCAAGAGAACAAGCCTTGGGTGATCAATCTGATCCAAGTATCGTAGCAAGCTTTGGGTTATATCCAGATCAAACTTTGCAAAAATTCATCGACTCTAAAGGTCAACAAATGGCTAGAATTTCTCATCGAAGTCATTTGAAATATGAGTTTAAAATTTTGGATTCTCCCGTTGTCAACGCTTTCGCCCTACCTGGTGGATACGTTTATTTTACTCGAGGGATTATGGCTCACTTTAATAATGAAGCAGAATTTGCTGGCGTTCTTGGTCATGAGATTGGACACATCTCAGGTCGACACTCAGCGAAGCAACAACGGAATGCAATCCTTACTCAAGTTGGATTGATTGCAGGAATTGTACTTTCTAAAGAGTTTGCCAATTACGCTGAATCTGCTAGTCAAAGTATGCAGTTATTAATGTTAAAAAATGGACGTGACCATGAAACTCAATCTGATCAAATGGGCGTAGAATACTCCACTAAAATTGGTTACGATGCGACTTATATGGCTGGTTTTTTCAAAACATTAAACCGATTATCTGGGGGAGACGAAGGACAAAGAATTCCTACTTTCCTTTCAACGCATCCAGATCCTCTAAATCGATATGCCAAAGTTGAACAATGGGCTAAAGAGGAACAGAAAAAATATCCAAACAAAACTTTTAAAGAAAATCGGAATCAATATCTACGAATGTTGGAAGGATTAATTTATGGCGAGGATCCTCGACAAGGATATAAAGAAGGAAACACGTTCTATCACCCAGAGTTGAAATTCCAATTTCCAGTTCCTTCCAATTGGCAATTAGCGAACTCTCCTCAACAAGTGCAAATGGCTCCAAAGGATGGAAAAGCAATGATGATTTTCACTTTGGCTCAGGAAAAAACATTGGGTGAAGCGGCTAATAAATTTGTAACCGATAATAAATTAACGAAAAAAGAAGATGCTAATTTAACGGTAAATGGATTCCCTGCAAAAGCAATTGTTACAGAACAAGTTAACGAGCAAGGAGTCGCAACACTTAATATTGTTACTTACTTTATTAAAGATGGCAACACAATTTATTTGTTCCACGGACTAGCTGAACCTGCAAATTTTCTTGCTTACAAAAACCTTTTCCGAAATACGATGGAAGGGTTTGCAAGATTGACGGATCAGTCAAAAATAAATGTTCAACCAGATCGTATTCATATCGAATCGATTACCTCATCAACGACACTTTCTTCTGCTTTGCAAAAAGCAGGAGTGAAATCTGACCGTTTTGAAGAAATGGCAATTGTTAACGGAATGCAATTATCTGATCGATTGCAAAGAGGTCAATTGATTAAAGTTTTGAAAAAATAATTACCTCTGTCAAGTCGTGACACGGTTTTGAATCGTGTCACGGCTAACTCTTTGCAACCAAAATATTCATCTATGAAACACTTCCCCATCCTACTTCTCATTTTATTATTTGCGAAAAACACATTTGCTCAAGATACCATCTCACTAAAAAATGCTTCCTTCGAATGGAGCTCAGCAGTTGCCAATTCGATTCCAGCAGGTTGGAATATTTGTAGTAGACCTAACGAAACACCTCCCGATGTTCATTCAAAAAACACGAGACATTATAATGTAAATCATGCTCCTCAAATTGGAAAAAATTTTATCGGCTTAGTCGTTCGTTCAAATTTCACCTACGAAAGCATTCATCAAAAACTTAAAAAAGATTTACAAAAAGGTAAAACCTACAAGATGCAAATGTATGCTGCTATGTCTGATACTTTTAAAAGTCATGATGCTAAAACCTCAACACTCACCAACTTCACTACACCTGCCATCGTTAGAATCTGGGGCGTAAAAAATAAATGCGAAACGCTTGAACTACTTTATGAAAGCGAACTAATCAATCATGTAGAATGGAAAAAACTAGACATCGAATTCACTCCGAAAATGGATCATGATCGAATTTTAATCGAAGCATTTTATGATAAAATGATAACTGACCCATACAATGGAAATGTATTGTTAGATGGATTATCTGAAATTATTGAGCAATAGTTTTTTAAGGAATTATCCCTAAGTTTGTAAAAAAATCTAATGTCAGGGAAAAAGAAAATTCATTCTAAAACAAAATCAAAATTACATCCTCGAAATCCACTTCGAAAGCGATATGATTTTAAAGAATTAGTCTCAAGTTGTCCTGAGCTTTCTCCCTTTGTCATCAAAAATGACTACGGTGATCTGTCCATTAATTTCTTTGATCCCGAAGCTATAAAAATGTTAAATACCGCTTTACTCAAACATTTTTATAAATTAGATTTTTGGGAAATACCTCCACAATATTTATGCCCCCCGATCCCCGGAAGAGCAGATTATATTCATCACATCGCAGATCTTTTAAGCACATCAAATGATGGAGAAATTCCAACTGGCGAAAAAGTAAAATGCCTCGATATTGGAGTTGGTGCCAATTGCGTTTATCCAATTATTGGAAATAAAACTTACAGTTGGAAATTTGTCGGAAGCGACATTGATCCAAAATCTGTTGATGCCGCCAATAAAATCATAGACTCTAATCCAAGTTTAAAAAATCAAATCGAAGTTCGTTTTCAAAAAAACAAAAAATTCATTTTTAATGGAATAATTCAGGAAGGAGAATATTTTGAATTGACGATTTGCAATCCTCCTTTTCATTCCTCAGCGGAGGAAGCAGAAAAAGGAACACGTCGAAAATTAAAAAACCTAACTTCAAAAAAAGAAAAAGAAAATATTTTAAATTTTGGAGGAAAAAGTAATGAATTATGGACAAAAGGAGGCGAAAGAAAATTTATAAAAAATATGATTCGCGAGAGTAAAAATTTTGCAACTTCAGTTAAATGGTTTTCCACTTTAGTTTCCAAACAATCGAATCTCAACGCAATTTATGATGCTTTAAAAAATATAAATGCAACAAAAGTAAAAACCATCCCTATGGGACAAGGTCAAAAAACCAGTCGAATTGTAGCATGGACTTTCAGGTAGCAGGACTCTCCAAATCCTGTATCAAAACAATAGAAAAAAGAAAAGATGGGGGACTTGAAGAACCCCACGACTAGTTGAAAAAAATATCAAAATAAAACCTAATTTTGCGCCACTATTCAATCTTGAAATCTTAGTTACAATATGAAAATTGCCATCATCGGTGGAGGAGCAGCAGGTTTTTTCGCAGCCTTTTCTGCCAAGGAAAATTACCCTGACGCACAAGTCGTTATTTATGAAAAATTAAGAAATTTTTTATCCAAGGTAAAAATTTCTGGTGGCGGCAGATGTAATGTTACCAACGGTTGCACCGATATTAAAACGCTTTCCAAAGCCTATCCTCGCGGAGGCAACTTACTCAAAAAAGCATTCTATACTTTTAGCACAAAAGATACCATGGATTGGTTTGAATTACGAGGAGTGCCATTAATGACCCAGGACGACAATTGTGTTTTTCCAGTTTCTCAAGATTCACAGAGTGTCATTGATTGCTTTTTAAAACAAGCTAAGTTATTAAATATTAAAATCCATTTGGGGCAAGGCATTAAAGCCATCGAACCAATCAAAGGACAACTCAAATTAGTATTTGCCAAGGACGAATTCCCTGATGAAGTTTTCCATAAAGTTATCGTTGCTACAGGTGGTTCGCCTAAGCTGAGTGGTCTTTTATGGCTGGAAGAACTCGGTCATAAAATTGAAGAACCCGTTCCATCCTTGTTTACATTTAATATGCCTAACGAGGCGATTCGAGATTTGATGGGCATCGTGGTCGAAGAAGCTTTAGTGAATATCCAAGGCACAAAATTGAAATCAGACGGCCCACTTCTTATCACACATTGGGGAATGAGTGGTCCTGCTATTTTAAAACTTTCTGCCTTTGGAGCTAGACTTTTGAGTGAGATGAATTATGAATGTAAAGCGCAAGTAAATTGGGTCAACGAAGTGAATGTAGAAATCGTTCGAGAAGAATTAAAAGAAATTATAACAAAACATTCCCAAAAATTACTAACCAATTTCAGACCTTATCTTTTGCCTGAAAGACTCTGGCATTATCTGCTAAAAAAATGTGATTTTGCTGAAGATAAAAGATGGAATGAATTAGGAAAAAAAGGCTTAAATAAACTTATCTCTATTCTCACCAACGACATTTATCACGTGAAAGGAAAGACAACTTTCAAAGAAGAATTCGTGACTTGTGGTGGTGTCAGTTTGGAAAGTATCAATTCTAAAACGATGGAAAGTAAGGTTTGTAAAAATTTATATTTCGCAGGTGAAGTGATGGATATTGATGGAATTACAGGAGGCTATAATTTTCAATCTGCTTGGACAACAGGATTTATTGCAGGACAATTAGGTTAATTTTTAAATTCTCATACCTGTACTCTTTCATTAAAAACTAAAAGACAGAATTTCTAAATTATCTGCCATTTTTCTTGGTGAAAAACCAAATGTAAATGTCTTGTTAGAATCTAATGAAACATCAGCAGGACGCTTTGCTGGCATATTCACATCTTTTTGTAAAGACGGAATAATTAAGTTTTTGTCCAATCCAAAATGAGTCGCCATCTGGGTTGCAAATTCAAAACGAGACATTCTCTCACCACCTCCTAAATGAAAAATTCCACTTGCCTTATTTTTTAGCAAAGCAAAAATCCCTTGTGCTGCATCTCCTCCAAAAGTGGCTGTTCGATATTCATCGGTGAAGCAATAAATATTTCTTCCAGCTTGCAAATTGCTTAACCACGCATTCATAAATCCTAATCCATTTTTTGGCAATCCATACATTAAAGGCATTCGAGCAACGATTGCTTTTGGGTTAACTTTCAATACTTTTTGCTCTGCTTCTAATTTTTGTTTCCCATAAACCATGATTGGGTTGGGAGTATCCGTTGGCGAATAAGGCGCATTTTCCCCATCGAAAACTAAGTCAGTCGATGTGAATATAAATGGGATATTTTGCGCAGCGGAATACTTTGCTAAGTTTACTGTTACATCCACGTTGATGACTTGGGAAGAGGGATTTTGTTCGCAATCATTGGGATTGGAATTGGCAGCTAAATGAAGAATTGCATCTGGTTGATGTTGATTTAAAAAACTAGTAACTGACCGATTATCAGTCAGATTAAGTTGTTCTAACTCGATATTTTTTAGTTCTGGTTTTGTTTTATTATAAATTCCAAGGAGTTTGAAATCGTTTTGTAAATGCTCTGCGATGTGCCAACCAAGGAAACCTGAGATACCTGTGACTAAGATTTTTTTCATGTTATTATTTTGCTCCACAGACAAACATAGACTTAACGGGATAGTTAAGCCTATATTTGTCTGTACCTATTTCATTAATCCATTTTTTCTAAAACCCTTGGTGCAGAAATATTTTGCGTCAACCTCGAAACCAAAATTATAGTCATCAATCCACAAATCATCGCCAAAGTCCGAAACGGAAATAAAACCGTCTCCCCTTCCATCATCGGATAAGGAATCATGTTGGGAATATTCAAAGTCGGTTCACCACCACCAAATCTCAAAATAAAACTTACTGCAAAACCTGAAATTGCACCAATCGTATTTGCTTTTTTATCAAACAAAGCACAAACCAAAGCAGGGAATAAAAGACAATAAACAAAGTCGCTACACAACACCCAAAGATCATAAACACTCTGTACATTAATCGCTAAAAGTGTTGCTGCAATTCCGATAATCCAGATGCATCGCTTGATAACTTTTTCTAAATTGGAAGGAGTGATATTTGGTTTTACTAAAGGACGAAACACATTCCAACCTGCCATCGATGAAGCTGATAAAATAGATGAATCTACCGACGACATTACCGCTGCCGCAACTGCTCCTAAACCAATTGTTGCGACCCAAGGATTAGTCATATATCGAATCACATGTGGCAAAATTGAACTATCACTTCCAGGTACTGCACCAATCATCTCCCAATCCGCTACTCCTCCAATAATCCCAATCAAAACTGCGGGGATTGCCGCAACTATACAAACGACTCCTGCAAAAATAGATAATCGAACGGCTGTATTTTCATCTTTTGAAGAGAGCACTCTTTGAAAATATACTTGCCAAGGAATTCCTCCAAACATCAAAAGCAAGGCATAATCCCACCACATCCAATAATAACTCCCTAAGTTTTCTTCACTTGGTAGAAAGGTAGCACTTGCTCCATTTTTTTCAACATAAGTTGCCCAAGCAACATCCCATCCGCCAACTGTATTCATAGCAACTGGAACAACCAAAGCTAATCCTCCCAACAACAAAATCATTTGAACAACATCAGTTAAAGCTACTGCCCATAAGCCTCCGATTGCGGTGTAGGCAATGGCGATGATGGCAGAAAGTATAATCGCTGGTTGTGTTTCCAAGCCAAGCACAGTTCCAAATGTAGTTCCTAAAGCGGTCAAAATCGCGGCTGTCCAAAATATTTCTCCAGACAATGCAGGGATAAAAAGAAGAGCCGCCATGCGTTTTCCAAATCGTTGAGA
>CAJQQY010000033.1 GCA_905480595.1 uncultured Saprospiraceae bacterium
GTCTTAGAGTATTTAATCGTTGGGGAGATCTTGTTTTTGAAAAAGAAGATATGCTTCCAAATGTGGAAACTGAGGGATGGGATGGTTATTTTAATAATAAGAAAATGCAAAGCGGAGTCTATATTTATGTTGCTGAAATAGAGTTCATTGATGGTGAAACTGAAGTTTTTAAAGGTGATATAACCCTAATGGATTAATTTTTTCATTAGAAATAATAATATGTAAAAGCATTGTTAGAGTAAATACCTTCTAACAATGCTTTTTTTTTATTTCTAATTCTTTTTAAAAATAAAAGTTGTACATTTGAATACCGCCCTTATTTCCGCCCTTTTATTTTTTTATAAACACTTATTTTTTTTCCTCCAAACATAGACTAAACTCACCCTTTAGCTAGATTTGTTAAACGAGTTTTAGAAAGATGCTCTCTTTTTAAAATTGTTATAATTATACAATCACTATAAAAGCAACAAGCACAATGCAAAAAACTAAAATCATTCAGTTGATTTTAGGACTTTTTTTATTTTTACCTCTGGCGCTTTTTTCTCAAAACGAAGCATGGGTAAAAGGGAAAGTTCTAGATTCTTCTTCTAAAAATCCACTTGAATTTGCAACAATTACTATCTATTCTCAAAAAGATAGTAGCATTATTTCTGGGGAAACTACTAATGCTCAAGGAATCTATAACATTACAATTCCGTACGGTGATTATTTTGGGAAAATAGAATTTTTAGCCTACCATCCTCAAGTATTAGAACCTTTCACTTTACATTCTGATGGTAAAATTTTAGATATTGGCATCAGTGAATTAACCGTCAATAAAACTTCCTTAAAAGAGGTAGAGGTAATGACGAGTAAAGGTGAAATGCAAATGACCTTGGATAAAAAAACATTCAATGTCGGAAAAGATATCTCGAGCATCGGAGGAACAGCAAGTGATATCCTTGCGAATGTTCCTAGTGTTGAGGTAGGGCAAGAAGGAGCAATTTCTCTTCGAGGAAATTCTGGTGTACAAATATTGATAGATGGAAAACCGTCTGCCATGACTGGAAAGAATGGAGTTGGATTAAAACAATTATCAGGCAGCTTGATTGAAAAGGTAGAAGTAATTACCAATCCATCAGCAAAATATGAAGCAGAAGGAACCGCAGGGATTATTAATATAATTTTGAAAAAAGAAAAGAAGGCAGGTGTCAATGGATCAATCAATGCGACAGTTGGTTATCGTGATATTTATGGTGTTTCTGCAAATTTAAATTATCGAAAAAACAGGTTTAATTTTTTTACTAATCTTGGTATGGATTACAGAAAGAATCATGGTTACGGTACGCTTTATCAAGAAATACAAGACACTACTTTGTCCATTATGGATTTTGAAAGAGATCATGTCTTAGGAGGTTTATGGGGAAATGCACGTGTAGGTATTGATTATTATTTCAATGATAACAATATACTTACAACTGCGGTAAATTATCAACAAGGGCAAGATCAAGATGAAATCAATATGATTTACAGAGATTATATTGATGAGATTTCGAACCCAATTGGTATCTCAACTCGAGATGATAATACTATTAAAGATGAAACTAACTTGGAGTATTCCTTGACTTACACTCGTAAATTAGGAGGAAAAGGACATGAATTGGTGGCTGATATTCGTTACCAAGATGTAGAGAAATATGATGAATCAGAATTGATTGGAAAATATTTTGATACTGAATTTAACCCAAATGGAATTGAAGATTTAATACAAAGGTCAAGCGATGATGAAGGTGAAAGGAGATTGATTACTAAACTTGATTACACTTATCCGATTTCTAAAACTGAAAAAATTGAAATAGGATATCAAGGTTCTTTTCGAACTATTAAAAATAACTTCTTGGTCGAAGAGCAAGTTAATAACGACTGGAAAGTTTTAACGAATGTAAGTAACGACTTCAAATATGATGAAAATATTTATGGAGTTTATGGAACTTATAAAAACAAGAAAGGAAAACTAAGTTATCAATTTGGTGCGAGAATGGAATACACAGATGTGCTAACCGTTTTGGTGAAAACGAATGTAGAAAATCCTAGAGATTATTTTAATCTCTTTCCATCCGCTAGTTTGAAATATGATTTAAAAAATGGTAATGCATTAAAATTAAGTTATAGCCGCCGAGTAAAAAGACCGACCTATAATGACTTAAGTCCATTTTTTACCTACAACGATCCTCGAAATCAGTTTGCTGGAAATCCTGACTTAGATCCTGAATTTACAGATTCGTATGAATTATCTCATTTGAAATATTGGGAAAAAGGATCATTGTCGTCAGCTATTTTTTATCGATATCGAACCGATGTCATCAGTAGGATTTTAGAGCGAGTAAATGGAGATACAACATTACTCCGATCTGAAAATTTAAATTCTAGAGAAGATATTGGATTAGATATTACAGCGACTTACCAACCTACAGCTTGGTGGAATTTGAGTGCGAATACAGTATTTTATTATGTGTCCAATGATGCTTCTAACCTAGATGATACCTACCAAACTGATAGTTATACTTGGCGAGCAAGATTGAATTCTCGATTTAAAATCAAGAATAAGAATGAGATTCAATTCACATTTAACTATCGAGCTCCAGTAGCAAAAGCTCAAGGGGAAACAAAATATATAGCATTTTTGAATTTTGGTTTGAGTAGAGTAGTGCTAAATAATAAAGGTAAATTGACTTTTAATGTTGCGGATGTTTTTAATTCTGCAATTTTTCGAGGGATGACAGAAACTGAAAATATTTTTAGGGAAAGTGAATTTCAATGGACTTATCGGACGTTTAAATTATCCTTCAATTATCGATTAGGAAAATAAAAAAAGGAGGTCAATAATATTGACCTCCTTTTTTTATTTTAAGTTTTTAAAAAACTTCACCTGCTTGATGTAGTATTGCCAAACCATGCTTCCCTTATATATTCCCACCCTGTTTGGCTTATCGGAAATACTTATTTTTTGGATTTTTTCATTGTACATTTTTCTCTTTTTTATCATGCTAAAAAAGGAACTGTAAAATGAAAAATGTGCTTGTAAGATAGATTTGATGTGTGAAAATTTTCCTTGTACTAAAAATAAACCACCAGCAATTCCATCTAAAATTAGGCGAGTAGGAATGAGCCAAAATAGTTTTCGTTTAGGTTCATTTTTTAAAATGGTGAAAAGGGTATTTCTGAAATTCAAATATGTTTTTCGAGGATTGAGGTAATCTAAAGTTCCTCCTCCAACATGATAAACTTCAGATCGAGGTTTAACCATAACTTTAAACCCAGCTCGTTTTATTCTCCAACACAAATCAATTTCTTCAGCATGTGCAAAATAATCAGGATCAAATCCTCCTAAGGCTTTAAATAATTTTCCTCGAACAAAAAAAGCAGCTCCACTTGCCCAAAATATTTCTGAGGTTGTGTTGTATTGACCATTGTCTTTTTCCAATTTATCAAAAATTCTACCTCGACAAAATGGGTAACCCAAATTGTCAATCCATCCACCAGAAGCACCCGCATATTCAAAATATTCCTTGGTGTGATAACTTTTTATTTTAGGTTGACAAGCACCAATAGTTTTATCTCTTTCCATCAAATCAATAATGGGTTTAATCCAATTTTGAGAAACCTCCACATCAGAATTTAATAAAACTAAATAATCAGATTCAACTTTTGCCAAAGCCAGATTATAGCCTTTGGCAAAACCATGATTGTTTTTTAAATCAATAATCTCAACCTCTGGAAATGTTGTCTTTAAAAATGGAATGGAGGTATCAGTACTTCCATTGTCCGCCACATGGATAGAAAGGTTTTCATAATTACTTGTCAAAACTGAGGGTAAGAATTTTTTCAAAAAACTAACACCGTTGTAATTTAAAATTACGATGGCAACGCTAGGAAGAACAGATTTTTTTTTAGGATTTTCAACTTGGACTTTTGCCGTGTTTTCTTTTTCCAAAATCGAAAGGCTGTCAATTTTATCCTTCCCTAATTGATCTTTTAGCCCATCGAGATTTTCAAATTTTTCATCTCCGCGAATATGATCAACGAATTCTATCGTTAATTTTTCGCCATAAATATCCTTCTGGAAATCAAAAATGTTGACTTCAATAGTTTGATTATCAAATCCTTTCAAAGTAGGTCGATTACCAATGTAAAGCATCCCTCCATATTGTTGATCCCGATAAATAACATTGACCGCATAAATGCCACCAAGGGGAATTAATTTGAAAGAATTTTTTATCTCAATATTAGCAGTAGGGTAGCCGAGATTTTTTCCAATCCCTTGTCCTTTGACAACAGTCCCACTCATTGAATAATTATGATTCAGTAAATTATTAGCTCGTTTGACTTTTCCTTCCAATAGGAAATTTCTAATTTTTGTAGAACTGATTCCTATGTCATCTATATCATGTCTTGATATTTCAATTACTTCAAAGTCTTTTTCTTTGCTGTACCATTTTAGATATTTGATATCACCTTGACGATTCAATCCAAATTTATGATCATAACCGATGACAATATATTTTGGATTAAACTTTTCTAATAAAAATTTCTGAATATACTCATCTGCACTTTGCTGAGAAAACTCAACGGTGAAAGGAACAACTACGACATTATCAACCCCATACTTTTCAAAAAGTGTTACTTTTTCATCAATAGAATTTAATAATCGGAGCGATTTGTCATTGGGATAAATGACTTGACGAGGGTGCGGATGGAAAGTTATAACAATACTTTCACCATCGTTCTCTGCAGCTAATTGATTGATTCGTTCCAATATTTTTTGATGCCCACCGTGGACACCATCGAATGATCCAATGGTGAGGACAGCATTGTTAAAATCGGGTAAATCGGAAAGATTATTATAGACATTCATAGTCTGCAAAAGTATAAAAGAAAGTGGAAATGAGGGAAAGAATTGAAGGAATATCGATAAGGAATTTTTCGGACTGAAATAATAATAAAATGGTAGTTTTTGCACCATAAAAGACATATAAGTTATAGTAAGTGGTCTTATATGTCCTTTATGGTTTTACTAACGAAGATGAAAAAAAGTAAACCTTTTTAAGGCTAATGTTTATCAAGCTTCTTTATGAATATTTTTTTCGATAATTTCTATTCCTTCATTAATGAGGTTACTTAAATTAGGATTTAAATTTACCATGGAAGTTAAATGCTCCCGAATGTTATTTTTCAAATTTTCATCTTTAGTGATTTCTAGTATTTCGAGATAAAGTAACCATTCATTTGGGTAAGTAGATTTTAAAATATTATAAATTTCCAATAATTTATTTTCATCTTTAGTTTCATTAACTCTCAGTTCCTTAATCGTCGTATAATGTTTTTCTAATAGATGAGTTTCTTTAGATTTTTCGGGTTTGATGGTATGAACTTCGGAAGCATGATAAAGATTTGGAAACGAATTATGATCTGCTGCTCCAGCAAAGGCAGAGACAATTTCTTTTCCAACTACCATGTCAAAAATTCCATATTCAGGTAAGAAAAGCGCTTCTTCTTTATAAGTAACTGTACAGTCTTTTAATTGAATCAGCATCAGTTTTCCTTGTAAGTTTCTAATTCCAGTAACATTCATCCCTTCGACTTTTACGCCACTTTCAAACTCAAAAGAAAGCCATTTCCCATCATAAAAGTTATATGCTTTCAAATCAACAGGTCCCATATCTTCAATGGCAAGGCTGATGTTTTTCAATTTTCCAAGCGGAGAGCTGAATCCATTAGGATGATATTTTGTACCATGGCCAAGTAATTCTTTTTCACGATAAGCTAAGGCAGTTGGCCCTTCTGTTTTAAAAAACACCACTTCATTATCTTCGGTTAAAATGGCTCTTGAAAAATTTCCAGAAACTTGAAGTCCTGTACTCAACTCAATGGTTCCAACCATCTGAGAGTTGATCAATTTTTTTAAACCTTTACTTCCACCTTTTCTCACACTTAATGTATTTGAAAATTCTTCCAATACTTGCATCAAATATGAAAAATCAGGAGTAACATATAATTGAGGTTGTGGCTGGGTGATGTCAAATTTTTGAAAAGCGGCATCAATGGAGTAGGGGATCTTTTTTACTTTTTCACTCATGCAGGATTTACTTTCTCCGATGGAAGATAAAAGTCCTGCGCCATAAATTTTTGGATTTTCTAAATCTCCGATGAGTCCGTATTCAACTGTCCACCATTGTAAATTTCTCATTTTTGCCATCTCTGAAAGTTCCACTTCCATGTCTTGTAATCGATTCACTTCATCTGCTGCCTGATCAATTTCTTCTTGAGGAGTTCCCTCAGCTTCTTTTAAAATAGACAACTTTCGGACGGCTTCGTATAAGTCCATATCATGTTTGGAAAGGATCGCTTTTGCTCCAACATCACCTAGCCGTCTTAAATATTCTGCATAATCTGGATTTGCAATGATGGGTGCATGACCTGCAGATTCATGAATTATATCTGGAGCAGGAGTATATTCAATATTTTCTAATTGTCGAATATCTGATGCGATAACTAAAACTTTGTATGCTTGAAACTCCATAAAAGCATTAGGAGGAATAAATCCGTCAACAGCAACAGCGGCCCATCCAATCTCTTTTAGAATTCGATTCATTCCATACATACTTGGAATTTTTTCAATTCCAATTCCCGTTTTTTCCAATCCATTTAAATAAGATTCATGGGCAGATTGAGAAAGGTAGATAACATTTTTGCGCATAACGTACCTCCAAACTGCTTGATCGATAGGTGTATAATCTTCGTAATTTTGCGGCTTAATAAATTGCTTTAGATGCTTTGGCAGGCGATCAATAAATTCGTTGCTCTCGTATCCCTTTTGTGAATTCATGGTATTTAAATTTTTAGCAATCGTTTTTTTAAACGTAAAAATTGATCCAAAGGTATGGTCATTTATTGCTGGGTTATCATCGGTTTGGATGTAAAAATAGCTAATAACTATGAGGAAATAGTTGGCTTATGGTGAAAGATTATTCTTTCGAAGTTAGTCAATACTTATAAATATAATATATTCATTTTATAAAAATAGAAGAATTGGTGGATATTTTATCTTTATTGATTTTATAGTAAAGTACTGTCTTTCCAACTTTTCAGTTTAGTCATTAAGCTTAAAGAGAAAATATAAATGATGATGAAAGTATATTTCATGGCATTCCTATTTTTTGCATTAATATATTTTATCAAATGATTTTCCATTAAATTGACAAACGCTCCCATCTCCCATACCAAACCATAACACTCCTTTTCTATCTAAATAAATTTCCATTATAGACATACTTGTCAATCCATCTTCTTTGGTGTAATTAGTTAATTCTTTTCCATCATACTTCCAGGCACCTGCATCAACAGTTCCAAACCAAATATTTCCACTTGCATCTTCACCAATGGAAAAAACGCGTGCAAGTAATCCAGGGCGATCTGAAACACGGTAATCTTTATAATAATCAGGATTACCGACTTCATGTTTCTCGGTAAAATTGATCAAAGTTTCTCCATCAAAAAGTAAAACCCCAATTCCATTATTTCCAATCCAAAGATTCCCATTACTGTCTTCAAAAATACTTCGAACATGATAGGGGAATTCTTTGTCTTTGAACAATTGAAAAGATTTTCCATCATAACCAAAAAAACCTTCATAGTTTGCAAACCACATCTGACCATTTTTGCCTTTTGAAATTCCTGTAATGGTTCCTGTATTTATGCATATTCCTTGATCAATTACTTCTTGCGGTAATGCTAAAAAAGAAAGGTTTTTATTGTCGTACCTACATAGTCCTTTTACTACGGTTTCATTTTCACGAATATCAATATTAAACCAAAGATCATTGGCTGTAACTTTCCATTCAGATTCTATTTCTTTTATTGATTTCAAATCATTTGGAGTAGCTTTGATAGTAAATGTTTTTCCATCATAGCTGGTAATTCCATTTCCTGTGGCGAACCAGATATTTCCATTTTGATCTTCTTGAATTGTTCTTATTTGATTATGACTTAAGCCGTCATCTGTGGTAAAGTAGGTGAATTTTTTTCCATCATAACGACAGACGCCTTGGTTCCAACTTCCAAACCAATAATTGCCTTTACTATCTTCCAAGATGGAACGAACCGCTCTTGTAAATTTTAATTGGTTATAGCTATCAATAGGATTCTCAATCAAAGGAGAATATGTACTTTTTGGAGTGTCGGTAACTTCTTGAGTTGAGGAGTTTTGATTTGAACAGGAGCTTAAGATTACCATTAAAAATGATAATTGAAATATTATTAGGTATGGTTTCAAAAAGGTTTTATTCATTCTGTAAATTTATACTTTGCTTTTAAATATTGAATTAAGATCTAAATCTTGATAAACTTTTTAGTTATGACTTTTTCGGTTTCTGTAAATATTTTTATAAAATATATTCCAGATTCTAATTTTTGAGAAACTTGTAAAACATTCTGTCTTTGATCTATAACTTGGTCAATGACAATTTTTCCAGTAAGGTTTACAATTGTTAAGTTTCTTACTGCCAAGTTTTTTAGATCGATATTAAAAATATCTCGTACAGGATTTGGGTAAATATCGAAATGAGAAGAATTCTCGATTTCAACAGTCTTGACAATTGCATCACAATCTTTATTAACATTATTTGCAAAAACGGTCTGTCCATCATGAGAATTACAAATGAAAATATATCCTCCAGACACAAAACCTGAATATGTTGGATAAGTAAAAACCCAATCTAGACTTCCTACTCCTTCAACCCACCTTCCTTGATGGATACCATTTTCCAAAAAAATTCTTTTCCGTTGAATTCCATCTAATGTAGTGATTGAATCCACCGATTCAACCACTAAAGTTAAGCT
>CAJQQY010000034.1 GCA_905480595.1 uncultured Saprospiraceae bacterium
ACCCAACTCAGGTATTACCTCCAAAAATTCCAGCAATACCAGAACTGAATTACACCATTTAAAAGAGTGGACACCGGAGACGGGTGGAAAATTAAATGGCACCTTAAAAGTAATGCAGGTTTCCACTTCTGGTGATGCAAGGGTTGCGGCTTCCTACTCGACAGTCGTGGGGCAAATTCATAGTGGAGAAGGGCATGAAAACGAACCCATAAAAATCTTTTATAAAAAATTCCCCGGTCATACGAAAGGATCTGTTTTTTGGAATTATGAAATTAACACAGAAGGAAGTAATTCAAAAAGATGGGATTATTCTTATGGTATTTGGGGGCATGACTTTTCTGTTGTTGGCTCAAGCCCAACTACTTATCCAGCAGAACCTAAAGATGGGATTGAATTAGGTGAGGAATTTAGTTATGAAATAAATGTTTATGAAGGGATCATGTATCTCACTTTTACCAGCGAAGGTCATGAGACTATTAAATTCACTAAGAACTTATTGAAATCAGATTTTGCCACAACTGCAGATATCCCTCAACAAATTGTAGAATTATTTATGCCCATAGGTCGTGATGGTGTTGAACGAGATAGTGCATATGCTGGTGAATTACAATATTTTAAACAAGGTGCTTACAACCAAACTAATGGAAAATCTCCAGAAACGAATATCGTTTGGAGTACGGGGGCAGATATCTACAATGGCGATATCACTAAGCAATATCAAAATGGAGATTATACAGAAGTATGGTTTAGAGAAGCGACAGTTGGTGTAGGTACTTTGCCTAATAAAGATTAATATTTATCTTTTTCTTAAAAAAAATCCACTTACCAATGAATAAAATAATAACCACTTCACAACCAATACTCCTCTTCCTTAGTTTTTTCCTAATACTAAATAGCTGTTCGGATTCTCCTAAAGAACCTACAAAAACAGCCACACCAAAAACTACTTACCCAAGTGACATTACTCCATTTTTCGATCATTGGAAATTAATTTTAGGCGATGGTTCAAATGCTGGTTTTGCCAATAACTTCGAGCATAAAGATTTCTTTTTTTCTAAAAATGACGGTAAAACCAATTGGGTAGTTTATAAAACACCCAATGCAGGAGATACCCATGGAACTTCCAACAATACAAGAACTGAACTGGCTCAAGCAAAAAAATGGTACCCTGCAACTGCTGATGATAAATTGAACGCTACACTCAAAGTCATGAATGTATCTACTACAGGCGATGCTCGAGTAGCCGCTTCATACTCTGTAGTCGTAGGACAAATTCATAGTGCAGATGGACATGAAAACGAACCACTTAAAATATTTTACAAAAAATTCCCTGGTCATACCAAAGGGTCTGTTTTTTGGCATTATGAAATTAATACGGCCGGTGAGGATAATTCAGGAAGGTGGGATTATTCTACCGTTGTTTGGGGAAATGACTTTTCTGTTGTGGGGACAGAAGAAAATACTTACCCTGAAGAACCGAAAGATGGTATTCAATTAGGAGAAGAGTTTAGTTATGAAATCGAGGTTAAAAACGGAGTGATGAGTTTGAAATTTACAAGTGAAGGACATGAAACGAAATCATTTACAAAAAATTTAGTCGAATCAGAGTATCAAACAACTGCTGATATTCCTGAGCAAGTTCAAGAATTATTTGTGCCAATTGGTCAAGATGGAGTCGAGCGAAAAAGTGCTTATTCAGATGAAGGTCTTTTTTTTAAGTTAGGTTGTTACAACCAAACTAACGGAAAATCTCCCGATGTAAATAAGAACTGGTGCTCAGGTGCAGAAACACATGACGGTGATATTCAAAAGCAATATGAAAGTGGAAACTATGCCGAGGTTTGGTTTAAAACAGCAAGTATATTTGTAAGTGCTGCTGCTGTATCCAATGAAGGATATTTTACAAAAAATGATTAAATTCATTTTTTGAAATCCTTTAAGAAAAAGAAAATATAAAAAATGAGAAAACCAATAGCTTTCGTTTCCACTATGATATTGCTAATAAGTTGGTGTTTTACAATAAACGCGCAACCACTAAATTTAACCTCTCCAGATGGAAAAATAGAAATTGAAATTAATCTAGGTGACCAACTTTCTTGGAAGGTAAGTTTAAATAAAATTATTGCTATCGAAAATGCGGTTATTGGATTAGACATGGGCAAGGGGAAAGTTTTAGGTCAACACCCCAAACTAAAAAGCCAAATACTAGAAACAAGAAAGGAAATTATTAATGTACCCATTCCTAATAAAGATGCAGTTATAGAAAGTCATTTCAATCAATTAAGTTTAACATTCAAAGGAGAGTATCAAGTTCTTTTTAGAGCATATAATGATGGAATAGCCTATCGATTTATAGATGGAAATAAAAAAAGTAAAACGGTGATTAATGAAGAAATGACATTGACATTTCCTCAAAATACACATTCCTTTTTCCCTCAAGAAGAATCTATGTACTCCCATAATGAGCGGGAATATTTAGTAAAAAAAGTAAAGGATATTGCCACTAAAGACTTTTGCAGCTTACCCGTACTCTTCGACACTAAAGATGTAAAAGTGTTGTTTACAGAATCCTCCTTGCATGATTATCCTGGATTATTTTTGGCGAAAAATGCTGAACCAAATTCTTTTTCAGCAATTTTTCCAAAGTATGTTTTAAAAGCAATTCCAAATGAAAAACATGGCCCTGATAGAAATGAAATTATCGAGGAAGCTGCAAACTATATTGCGAAAGTCGATGGAGATAGATCCTATCCTTGGCGAGTATTTGTCATTTGTGATGATGATAAAGTCTTAGTAGAAAGCAATTTAGTCACTCAGCTTTCCGAATCATCTAAGATTAAAAATACTAATTGGATAAAGCCAGGGAAGGTAGCATGGGATTGGTACAATGCCAATAATATTTACGGAGTAGACTTTGAAGCGGGTCTTAATATGGACACCTATAAATATTACATCGATTTTGCTTCCAAAAATAATATTGAATATGTCATTCTAGATGAAGGATGGACAAAATCCACTACTGAAATTTTAGATGATAATGAAAATTTGGATGTACCCGAATTAATCCAATATGCAAAATCCAAAAATGTAGAAATCATTCTTTGGGTGCTTTGGAAACCCTTAAATGCAAATCCTGATAAAATTTTGAAATTGTATTCTAGCTGGGGAGCTGTTGGTGTTAAGGTAGATTTTATGCAACGCAGCGATCAGTATATGGTAAAATCATATGAAGAAATTGCTAGGATTGCTGCCAAATATAAAATGCTAGTAGATTATCATGGAGCATTCAAACCTGCCGGTATCGAAAGGGTCTACCCTAATCTAGTCAACTATGAAGGCGTTCTAGGTAATGAACAAAACAAATGGAGTAAACTCATTACACCTGAACATAATGTAACACTTCCCTTTATAAGAATGGTCGCTGGCCCTTTGGATTTTACTCCTGGGTCTATGATGAACGCCAACGAAAAAAATTATGCTATTTCTTTTACACGACCAATGAGTATGGGTACTCGAGCGCATCAAGTAGCGATGTATATCATTTTTGAAGCACCACTTCAAATGATGTGTGAATCTCCTACACTTTATTATAAAGAACAAAAAACTGTAGATTTTATTACCTCTATTCCAACTACTTGGGATGAAACCAAAGTTCTAAAAGCAGCAGTAGCAGATTACATCGTTTTAGCGAGAAGAAAAGGAAATGATTGGTACATTGGTGCGATGACCGATTGGGAAAATAGAAATTTTGAAATCGACCTATCCTTTTTGGATGATGGAAAATATGAAATGAAAGTTTTCAAAGATGGTCTAAATGTACATCGAAATGCTATGGACTATAAAATAGAAGTGAAAACTGTAACTCAAAAGAGTCAAGTAAAATTAAATTTAGCCAAAGGAGGTGGGTTCTCTGCAATAATCAAAAAAGTAAATTAGCAATACAAGTTTATACAAAAAAGAAGTATCTATATTTTGGAAAACTATTTTCTACAAAACAAATTAGAACTTCATTAACCTCAATTCTTAAATATTTATTCTTCTTCAAATTCAAAAGCTTTTGAAAACTTTTCCTTTCTTTTTTATTCTTATTAGTTTATTGTTTTCTTGTTCAAAAAAAGAACTTGCACCAGTCGATAATTCAGCTAATGAAGTCATTGATGAAAGCTCTTTAGTTTTTCAGTATGGTTTTACAGATCGAAAATTACAAACTAACATCAAAGCAGTTTTCCCTTTTGACAAAAGCATTTTACTGGCTAAGACATCAACAGAGGAAGGCGAGTTAATCAAATTCGATCTTACCTCCCAGACTATCTCTTGGCAAGCAGAAACTTGGTATCGAGAAAAAGCAGGGACAGGTAACTACAATTATCACCACGAAAATATTATCCTTTTTCGGCAAGGCCATCATGACTTCGCTTATAACATTGAAGACGGCACACTACTTTACGACGAAGAGAGACTTGACTGTCCTAGTTCAAAATTGACAGGATTAAATCATCATTATTATACTCTGGCAACTGTAAAAGATGATCTTTCTCAGCTTGATAAAGAAATAATTTATATCGGAGATATTCGTCTACCTGACATTCCAGAAGTTTTAGTAAGTCCTCCATATGATTCCTTAGGGAATAATACCAGTCTTGGACGAATCATGGGATTGCATGCTTTTGTAAATGATCTTGGAGAAGAGTTATTAGCGATTCGATATTTTGATTACGGCGAAGATTCTCCTTCATTTAAAGATATGTTTGCTGTGTATAACATCTATCAAAATAATTGGATCGTAACCAATACTCCTCTTGATTACCATGACTCAGGTACACAATCTATACAAGCTAATGGTTTGATTTATTATGGTTCTCAAAGTTACGTTTCTTGTATAGATACACAAACTGGATCCTTAAATTGGGTGACAGAAGCCTCATCACTTTCTCCAAGCAAGTTATTAGCATACGCAAAGGAAAGTGTTTTTGTAAAAAATTATGATGGGATGGTTCAGCGAAGAGAAGCTGAAACAGGAGATTTAATTTGGGAAACCCATATAGAAAATAGCCAGCGATTTATGATTCTAAAAGATAAATTATTTGTCATTGGTCGAGACTTCACCATTATCAATATAGAATCGGGTGAAACCATTCATTCCTTTTCAAGTCCATATATTGATTATGATCCAAATAATTACTTTGGATCAACTTCAAACTTAATGGGATTTTATGATGAAGCATTAGATATATCTTATCTATTTTTGAATATTGGTGAAAATATGATAAGCTATGAAATGGAGAATTAAATGTAAATTATTTTGTTGCTTAAATTGACTCATTGTTATTTCTAAACAGCTGCTTGAATACTAAGTAATGATGCTAAAAAAGTATTCAAAAATTTTATTAACCTGTTATAAAGTCGTTAAACGATTTCAAATTGAGGTAGCATCCTCATTTTTTATTTAGCTTCGCAAATAAAAAATAACAACAATGCTAAAGTTCAAAATCTCAATTTTTCCTTCCCTCCTTTTATTGCTTTGCTTCACAGCCTGTAGCAGTCAAGATCAATCCACTATTTCAAAAGAAAAAAAAGCAAACAAACCGCTCGTCGAAATTCCTTCCATTATAAATTCACCATCTAACGAAGCTGCTCAAATAGGGGAATATATAGTAGCTCTTTTCCAAGACTCAAAAGGAATCCTTTGGATTGGAACAATGTCAAAAGGAGTAGCTCGCTATGATGCTAGTTTACCAAAAGGCGTAGGTCAAGGCAAATCATTAATCTACGTTACAACGGAGGATGGTCTAGCTAACAATACTGTGGTAAGCATAGAAGAAGATAAAGAAGGTAATTTATGGTTTGGCACACATTCAGGTCTTTCCAAATACAATGGTAAAACATTTACAAATTTTGATAAAAAAAATGGATTAAAACTCGATCATATTTCCAATCTTTTAATTGATAAGACTGGAAATATTTGGATAGGTGCTTGGGGTGGAGTAACTCATTTTGATGGAACTACTTTTACAGATTTTCCGCTTCCAAATCCTGATATTGAAATACCAACTTATCAAGAAACTGAAAACTGGGTAACTGAAATTATAGAAGATTCTCAAGGCAACATTTGGATTGGTCGAAGTGGCTATGGTGCTTGCAAATATGATGGAACATCCTTTAAGCATTTTACAAAAAAAGATGGACTCGCTTCAAATTGTATTCAAGATATTGAAGAGGACAATGAGGGCAATATTTGGTTCACTAGCAGAGTCGCTGAAAAAGATCATCCTGATGTTGATAAAAGAAGTGGCGATGGGGGTCTTAGCAAATATACCCCGACTACTAACCAAACCAATAACAATACATTTACACAATTTCCAGAATTAAAAGGTTTGAATAAAAATGATATTTACAATATCTATAAAGACAAAAAAGGAAATCTTTGGATTGGTGCAAATAATACAGGACTCTATCAATACGATGGAAAAGAATTCAAACTATTCAATAAAATAGACAGACCTGATTTGAATAATAATTTTAGAGGCATTCAAAGTTTGCTAGAAGATAAAAATGGTAATCTTTGGATTGGATGTTCGGGAGGATTATATCGTTTGAGTGGGACATCGATTATTAATGTAACTCAAGACGGTCCGTGGAAATAATTATACCTTGAGCGATTTTGTTTTTGTAATAGGAAAACTGATTGTACGGATTTAAGCAGATCCACATGAATTTCTCTCGTTTAGCATTAATCTCAATGCTGCACTAATTTGTTTAAATCCGAACAATCTGTGTTCCTAACTTCTAGATTTTGATTAATGACTTACCTCCAACTCATAGATCTTGACCTTCCCAAAAGCTCCTTTATCTCTAGTTTGAAAATAATTTCCAACTTTAAAGTAGTTCTCAAAAATTCCCCAACGTTCCATGTGAACTCCTTTATAAACTTTCTTTTGCCAGCCATTTAAGATGATTTCCATTCGACCTTCCGATACAATTACTTCAAGGGTAAACCGCTCTCCTTTTCTTACAGGTGTTTCGAAATTATAGCCCTCGTCATCACCCCATGCTTTCTTATCTAATATGTCAGAATCAGGTGCATTTATATTTTTTAAGATTTTTGTTTTCACTCTGATTTTACCCTTATCATAATATATTTTAAGAATTGGAGGAGCATTGTTATCTTTTTGTCCAATTGATTTCTTTTGTTCATTAGTGAGTCTTCCATGAATTTGAGCAATGATAATTTTATGTTCTTTTCCATTACTATCTTTAGTCACTTGATCTATTGCCATCTTTACTTTCATTCGTCCACCTTCTTTAAAAGTCCAGTTGGTTGAATTACTTCCTGATACCATTTGCTCCCGAAGCTCCGTTCGAGAATACTTCGTGTTAGCAGTTGTAGAGGCTGGATAAGCATGAAAGACAATCGATCCATCCGATGAGTCAGGATACATAAAATCTTTTAATGCTTCAATCTTAGGATAATTAAATATTTCGGGAGGACTCACTTCCATTGCTTTACCATCTGCTCTTGGAGTTGGAATGGTCACTTTCCAATGAGTTAAATCTATATTTGGTGCTTTCTTTTTTGAGGCTAGTTTAGAACTACTGCAACCTGCTAGTAGTAATAAAAAAATAAAAGATGTGAGTATTGGAAAAGATTTCATAAAATTTTATTTTTTCGTTAAGCTTAACTTCTAATTTCTTTAATTAACGCCAATGTATTTTTAGTATGCGTTTCTATTTTCTCAAAATCAAACATGCCAGCTTCATCTTTCACCATCAACTTTGATCCCATTCCTACACAGTAAGCACCTGCTGCAAACCATGCTTTTAAATTTTCTGGATCTGTTGAGACACCACCTGTAGGCATGATATTCGTCCAAGGTTGAGGGCCTTTGATGGCTTTGATAAAACCTGGACCATAGGTACTTCCTGGAAATAACTTTACAATTTCACAGCCCAATTCTTCCGCCGTGCAAATCTCTGTAAGTGTTCCGCAACCTGGCGACCACAATACTTTTTTTCGATTACAAACGATAGCGATGTCTTCTCGAAAAACAGGCGTCACTACAAAATTAGCGCCTAGCTGTAAATACAAACTTGCAGCTCCTCCATCTGTTACCGAACCAACACCCATCATTAAATCGGGCATTTCCTTTGCTGCGAATTTATACAGCTGCTCAAAAACTTCGTGTGCATAATCACCTCGATTGGTAAACTCTAATAATCGAGCACCACCATTATAAATAGATTGTAACAATCGTTTTGCAATTTCAATATCTGAATGATAAAACAAAGGAACCATTCCTTGTTCTTTCATTTTCTGTGCTACTTCAATTCTTGTAAATTTTGCCATTTTTATTTTACCAATTTAAAATTTGATTAAAATTATAATCAGCAGGTTGCTTTAAGTAAACCTCCGCCGCTGAGTAATCTTTTTCTTTTATAAAATCTAATCCTTGAAAAAATAGATGTGCTATTTCAGCGTCCATATTGACTAATCGAGGAATCACTTTTCCATTTTCATCAGTATGATCATCTAAATAAACTGGAACGATGTTTCCTTCCGCATCAGCACTTACAATACATCCACTTTTCCCTTCTTTGAATAATTTTTGAACTCCAATTCCCAACAAGGAACACAAAGTTAAATCAAAACCAATCGGACGACAACATCTTAATTCATAACCAGCATCGTTAGGTCGACTTTTGATATCTAGTCCTATTGCTTTTAGTTTTTCTTGAAGAATGATATTGAAAAAATTCGCCTTGCTCACATTTCCTAATTCGGGATGCCCATGAGAATCATAGGTAAACCGAATCCCTGCATTGATAATCTCCTCTTCTTCAAGAATATGAAAAACACCTTCGCTGATGATAATTACACCATAATGAATTCCTTGAATATGTCTTTTCACAATCGACGAAATCATCAAATTGATAATTTTGTCAATGCTCGGTTTTGTTTTATTAAACATCTCAGGAATAATAATCATGGGAAAATGACATGCTGTACCAATCCCAAAAGCTAAATGTCCTGCTGACCTTCCCATAGAGGACATCAAAAACCAAGACCCTGTAGTTCGAGCATCTTCATATAAAGTATTCCCGATTTGGACTCCTGCATCTTTAGCGGAATGAAAACCAAAAGTAGGATTTCTACCTGGCAAAGGAAGATCATTGTCAATCGTTTTAGGAACATGAATATTCGAAATATCCAAACCTTTTCCTTTTAAGAATTTGGTCAATCGATTTGCAGTAGAAGCAGTATCATCACCACCAATCGTCACTAGCAATTTTACATTATGCTTTTCAAAAAAGGTAGTGGTAAATTCAGAATCTTTAGGTTTGAATCGGCTCATAATAAGTGTAGAACCTCCTCTACTAAAAATTCTATCTGCATGTGCAAAATCGAATTCCTTAATTTGTGATTCCTCAGAAAACAAACCTTGATATCCATGATGAACACCTAGTACTCGATAGTCATCTTTTAAAAAAACTTTAGCTACTGTGCTGACAACTGTGTTGATTCCGGGAGCAGGTCCTCCAGCACATATTATGGCAACCGATTTTTGCATGCGTAATTATTTTTTTGCCACAAAGGCACTAAGTGATTTCTTTAAAAAATACTTAGAGACTTTGTGCCTTCGTGGCTAAACTTTTATCTAGCAACTCTTCCACTTGCATCACCACTCATCAGTTTTTCAACTTCATCAATGGTAGCTAAGTTTGCGTCACCATAAATCGTATGTTTTAAACAAGAAGCAGCGACTGCAAAATTCAATGCATTTTGATCGTCGTCAGGATATTGCAACAAACCATAAATCAATCCACCCATAAAACTATCTCCACCTCCTACTCTATCTACGATATGAGTAATTTGGTAAGTTGGCGCTTCGTACAAAGTTTTACCGTCGTATAAAACACCTGACCAAGTGTTATGTGAAGCACTAATTGATCCTCTTAATGTTGTAATAACTTTCTTTGCCCGAGGAAACATTTCCATTAGTTGCTGCAAAACTGACAAATAAGATTTGGCATCCACTTCATGACCTGCAGTTACGTCAAGTCCTTCTGGGTGTAGACCAAAATGCTTTTCTGCATCTTCTTCATTTCCCAAAATTATATCGCACCCTGCTACCAATTCTGGCATAACTTCTCCAGGTTCTTTTCCATACTTCCACAATTTTTTTCGGTAATTCAAATCTGTAGAAACCGTAATTCCCATTTTGTTAGCCATCTGAATAGCTTCCAAACAAGCATCAGCTGCACCCTGCGAAATAGCTGGTGTAATACCAGTCCAATGAAACCATCCTGCATCTTTAAAAACTTCTTCCCAATCAATCATACCGGCTTGAATCGTTGACATAGCAGAATGAGCTCGATCATATACGACCTTACTTCCACGACTTACTGCACCTATTTCTAAAAAATAAATACCTAGTCGGTCACCTCCATAAACAATGTGATCAGTTCCCACATTTCGCTTACGCATTTCCATCAGAGCACATTGCCCAATATCATTTTGAGGAAGTCGAGTTACAAAATCAACAGGTACTCCATAGTTAGCAAGAGATACTGCTACATTACTTTCGCCTCCTCCATAGATTGCCTCAAAAGAGTTGGCTTGTGAAAATCTTTTCCATCCTGGAGGAGTCAATCGAAGCATGATTTCTCCAAAAGTTACTACTTTTTTCATTTTGTAAATATATTGTTATTTTATGAAAATGCTAATCCACCATTAATATCAAAATTGGCTCCCGTAACGAAAGAACTTTTATCAGAAGCTAAATAAACTACTAAGTCTGCTACCTCGTCTGCTCTACCTTCTCTTCTTACTGGAGTTTTACCAGCAACAATTGTTCGTATTTCGTCTTTTGTAAAATCGTCATGAAATTTCGTAGCTATCATCCCAGGACAAATAGCATTTACCCTAATTCCTTTAGGCCCAAGTTCTTTTGCCATTGCTCTCGTAAAAGTTGTTGTTGCTCCTTTTGAAGAAGCGTACAATGAAGACCCACCACCTCCACCATCTCTTGCAGCAAGAGAAGAAAGGTTGATGATTGAGGAACCTTCACCCATTAAAGGTTCGAATACTTGCATGACGAAAACCGTAGACTTAAAGTTTACATTCATCACTAAATCATAAAATTCCTCATCGAGTTCTTGTAATGTTCTACGAGCAAAAAGACCTCCTGCATTATTGACAAGAATATGCACCTCTTTACCAAATGCTTTAACTGTTTTTGACTTCAATCTTTTAATACTTCTTACGTTTGATACATCAGCTTTTACGGCAATAGCTTTACCTCCAAAAGATTCTATCTCTTTGACTGTTTCTGCAGCTCCTTTTCTAGAACTATTATAGTTCACAACTACACTTGCACCTTCTTTGGCAAGTTGAACAGATATCGCTCTACCTATATCTCTACCACCACCGGTTACTACGGCTACTTTTCCTTTAAACTTACTCATCCTTCTTTTTTTTAAATGTTTTTTTTAATTAGATTCCTAACGCTTGACCTCCGCCAACTTGAATCGTTTCTGCGGTTAAGAATGCAGCATCTTTACTAGCTAAAAAAGAAACAACACCAGCAACATCTTCTGGTTGTCCTAATCTTCCTAGCATGATATTATTCGCCCATGAAGCAAAAACTTCTGGTTTCGTTGATTTAATTTGCTTGTGGAAATCTGTGTCAATAGTACCAGGAGAAACTGCATTTACTCTAATACCATATTCCGCCAAATCCTTTGCTAATGCTCTGGTAATGGTATGAACTGCAGCTTTAGATGTTCCATAAATTCCAGCACCAGGTCCTCCTGCATTCCATCCTGCATTTGAGGTATAATTAATGATTGTAGGGTGCTCTCCTTTTTTAAGGAAAGGTATTGCTGCTCTTGAAGCAAAAAATACAGAATCTAAATTTAATGCCATTACGAATCTGTAAAACTCTGTGGTCATTACTTCAAATCTAGATCGTCCTCCTAATCCACCAGCGTTATTTACAAGCACATCAATTCTTCCATATTTTTCACCAATTTTGGTAAT
>CAJQQY010000035.1 GCA_905480595.1 uncultured Saprospiraceae bacterium
TTGGTGGGGATATGATAATATGTGGAAGATCAATTATTCGCTTGAGAACATTGAAGGGCTAGGGACAGATGTACTAACACAAGAAGAACGAGATAATAGATTGGGAGAACTTCATTTCATGAGAGCATTTAGCTATTTCACAATGGCAAGAAGGTATGGAGGAGTTCCAATTATTTTGGTTCCGCAAGATCCGGAGACAACACCTGAAGCCGAATACTTTCCAGCTAGAAATACCGAAAAAGAAGTGTATGATCAAGTTTTGGAAGATTTGCAAAAGGCATTTGATTTACTTCCAGATCGATGGACTGGTCAGAAAGGAAGAGCTGGAAAATGGGCTGCAAAAGCACTAGAGTCTAGAGCTGCTTTATATGCAGGAAGTATCGCGAAATATGGTACCGTTGAATTAAATGGTTTAGTAGGAATACCTTCAAGTGATGCAAATGATTACTATCAAATATCATTGGATGCTTCTAATAAAATCATCAATGAAAGTGGACATAGTTTATTTAATCAATATCCTGATCCATCGACAAATTACTACCGACTGTTTATTGATGAAACAGAGGACGAAACCATCTTTATGAAAGTATGGCTTCCATTCGAAAAAGGGCATTCTTATGATTTGAGAAATACACCTTATAGTTATCGAGTTGATTGGGGATCAAGTATGTCTCCATCAAAGCAATTGATGGATAGTTATGAAATGGTGAGCACCGGTATGTTGCCTTCAGAAGCAGGTTCAGATTATGATCCTGAAAATCCTTTTGAAGGAAGAGACCCAAGATTTAAAGGGACGCTATTAACTAATAATGATATATTCCAAGGTTCAGGAATTGAGACTTGGTATGCTACAGAAAGAGATGGAGAGATTGATACAAATACTGGAACTGGAATTGGAAAAGATGGAATGGGAATTCACCCTGATGCTACTAAAACAGGTACCTATGTTAGAAAATATTTAGCAGACGGACCAAGTCCTCTTTTGGTTCAGCAGTACTATTCAGGTCAAGATTGTATTCTTTTTAGATTAGGAGAAACATATTTGAATGCAGCAGAAGCAGCTTATGAATTAGGTATGGAAGATAGTGCAAGAGACTACATTGAACCTATTCGAACGAGAGCTGGGTTGACTGAAAATCTCCGCCTAGAATCTTACTCTGGAACTGAACTTCGAGATCGATTAAGAAATGAAAGAAAAATTGAAATGGCTTTCGAAGATCAACGCTACTGGGATGTAAGAAGATGGCGAATCGCAGAGGATGCATTGAGTGTTCAAATTGAGGGAATCAGATCTCTTCGTCATATTGACAACGCTGGAGCAGAAACTTTTACTTACGAAGTGATTCAGGCGGAATCTCAAAAAATGAATTTTTATCCGAGACATTATTATCTACCAATCGGTCAAGATAGAGTTAATAATAACCCAAAACTAGTTGAGAATCCTGGATATTAAATTTGAATTAAGTATCGGATACCTTCAAGGTATCCGATACTTGGACTCTCGAAAAACCTAATTATAAAATTTTCAAAAAGAAAAATATCATGAAAAATATAAAATTTCCTATTCAATTATTGATGTGTTTTTTTCTTCTAAGCCTAGTCGCTTGTAACGAAGAAGAAGAAACTCCTTTAGCCCCGACTGCAGCAGATGTGAAATTTTCTTATACGGTTGATCCAGATAATGCAAACAATATAATTTTTACTGGAGAATCAAATTTGGATACATGGTTCACCCATTGGAATTTCGGAGACAATACTTCCGCTGAAGGTTTTCAAGCCGAGAAATTATTTTATCAAAAAGGAGATTACGAAGTAACCTTTAAAATATTTACTGAAGGGGGAACTGCGGAAGCGACTCAAATTATATCAATTGCTGAAGATATTGCAGGTGGTAATTTAGTAGAAAACGGAGAACTTGATGATGATTCTTCTTGGACAGTTTTATCTATTGCAGGAGGAGTCGATCTTACCTTTCAAGCTGGAACAGCTATCTGGACAGGAGGAAGCTGGGGACAGATGGGAATTTATCAAGCGATGGAGGTAGAGGCAAACACCACTTATCAAATTCAAATGGATGTTGCAGGAAGCGGAATGTCAGATTGTTGGTTTGAAGTTTATGTTGGAACCGTTGTCCCAATGGATGGTGTAGATTACACAGACGGAGGAATAAAATTAGGATTAAATACATGGGATGGATGTGGAAGTGACCCTTTTAATGGGCCATTAACAGCGCTTACTTGTAGCAATGGAGGAGGAGATGGAACATTCGAATTTTCAACAGACGTAACTGCCTATTTAGTTATTCGAAGTGGAGGAAACAACTTAGGAGATGATGGGGTAACTGTAGACAATATTACAGTACGAGAGCTTTAGATCTTTTTAATAGAAATATTTATTAATCAATTTAAAATTATATTATGAAACAGAAAATTTTACCTCTTTTAATTTTTGTATTTACTATTTCTAGTGTTATTGCACAAGTCAATATTACTTTCGAAGTGAATACAGCAACAATTCCTAGTGTAGATGCGGCTGGTTTATTTTTAGCTGGAGGAACAGGTTTTGGGGTTCCAGGAGATAATCCAATGGTTGATTCAGATGGTGATGGTATTTATACTGTAACGCTTCAAAGAGATCAGGGCTTTTCGAGCCATTATACTTTCTTAAATGGAAATTGTGCTGATTGGACTTGCAAAGAAAATTTAGGAAATCTTCCATGTGGTGACCCTAATAATTTTGACGATCGGTTTTTACCTGCGGTAATGTCAGACACTACAATTCTAGCTTGCTTTGGAACTTGTGATGACGATGGTAGTTGTACCATCGTGACTGATTCAGTTGACATTACTTTTGAATTAAATACAGCAACTATTCCCACTATTGATCCAGCAGGAATTTTTATAGCAGGAGGAAGTGGTTTTGGAAACCCAGGAGACAATCCTCTAGTTGATCCAGATGGAGACGGAATTTACACAACTACAATTTCAAAACCTATGGGCTTTACGAGTAACTATATTTTTTTAAATGGTAATTGTTCTGATTATAACTGTAAAGAAAACTTGGCTGGTCTACCATGTGCTGATCCGAATAATTTCAATGATAGATTATTACCTCCGGTTATGTCAGACACCACAATTTTAGCTTGTTTTGGAACATGTGATGATGATGGCTCTTGTACTATCGTAACTGATTCTATAGAGATTACTTTTCAACTAAATACCTCATCTATTACGGTAGATCCAGCTGGAGTTTTTATCGCAGGTGGAGGAAATTTTGGAGCTCCTGGTGATAATCCAATGGTTGATCCAGATGGAGACGGGATTTACACATTTACAACAAAAAGACCTGTCGGGTTTGTTAGCTTTTATACTTTTGCCAATGGAAACTGTCCTGACTTTAGTTGTAAGGAAGACATTTCTGGGCAAGCTTGCGCTGACCCTAATAATTTTGATGATCGTTTTTTCCCTGGTGCAATTGCGGATACTACTATTTTGGCTTGTTTCGGAAATTGTGTGGATGATGGTTCATGTGATGAGGTAAGTATTAGTGGATTAGAAATTGATAAAAATTTATTTTCCATTAGACCAACGATAGTTAATGATTATATAAATTTAACTTTTGGCGAAAATAATCTTTACCAAGAGAAACAAATGGTCATTATGAATTCAGTAGGACAAATTTTCCAAATTACTGAATTTCAGAATAATGATAGCTACCGAATTAATACTGAGCAATACCCAAGTGGTATTTACTTCATGACAATTAAAACGAATAACAAAATGTTGACAAAGAGATTTGTGGTACAGAAATAATTAGTTGAAACCTGAATCATCAATCTTTGGTTGATGATTCAGGTTTAAGTATTATGAGTATACATTGAAAATACCTATTTGAAAAGTTCAAGTTTTACCTAATCAAATTTATAGAGAACTTTCTCAATTTCGGTTTGTCTTAATAAGGATGACATGTAATTCATCTTTTTATAAATATCAATATTATAGATTCTATTAAATCACTATCACAAACAAAACAAAATGTATATTCAAAAAATTAACATGAGTTTAAAGGCAATTATCTTAATAGTAATATTAAGCTTAATTCAAACTTCTTCTTTCGGACAAATCTTTATTGAGGCTGAAGATTATGACAACATGTTTGGTGTCGAAATTGAAAATACACTTGATATTGGAGGAGGATTAAATTTGGGATACATAAATAGTAATGATTGGTTGGAGTATGAAATTGATATTCCAATGGCTGGGGATTATATTTTTAGTTTTCGAACGGCAAGTTTAAATGGGGGAGGAGATGTAAATATTTCTAGCCAAGGAACTGAAGTAGGAACGGTAAGTATTCCAGCTACCGGCGACTGGCAAAATTGGGAAACTATGGAAGGAACAGGAATACCTCTTAGCGAAGGTTTACAAACGATCAGATTAACCGCAGTAAGCGGAGGTTTTAATATCAATTGGATTGAAATAAAATTGTCCAACCCTGTCGACTCTGACCTACCAACAATGCCAAATATCCTTTCAAGTGAAGCGGATGTTCATTCGATAAAATTAACTTGGAATGAATCAACTGATGCTACTTCAACAATCACCGGCTATAAAATTTACAATGGTAATGATTTATTGGCTTATGCTCAGGATACGAGTTTTAGTTTGACAAAATTAGCTCCTGAAACTGAATTTAATCTAAATATCAGAGCTGCTGATTTAGCAGGCAATCAATCTGATCCTGGAACATTGACCATTTCAACTACTCCCATTGAATGGGATATAGTTTGGTCTGATGAATTCGATGGAACGGAAGTAGATTTAAGTAAATGGAATTTTCAAGTTGGAGGTCATGGATGGGGAAATGGGGAATCTCAATTTTATACGGATGGAGATAATTCTTTTATTGAAAATGGTTGTTTAGTCATTGAAGCACGACAGGAATCGGTAGGAAGTAATCCGTACACTTCATCTCGAATGAACAATGCCAACAAAGGAGATTTTTTATACGGAAGAATCGAAGTAAGAGCGAAGTTGCCAAGTACCGGTGGAACATGGCCAGCTATCTGGACATTACCAACAGATTGGATTTATGGTAACTGGCCAGCTGCTGGTGAAATGGATATCATGGAGCATACTGGTAATAACTTGAATTATGTTTTTGGAACGATACATACCGGAGCGTATAATCATCAAGATGGAACACAATTAGGTGGTGGTGTACTATTGGATGATGTTGTTAATACATTTCATACTTACACTTTAGAGTGGTACCCTGATCATTTGGATTGGTATTATGATGATCAAATTATTTTCACTTATGAAAATGAATATAAATCATTTGAAGAGTGGCCATTTGATACACCTCATCACCTTTTGTTAAATATTGCAGTTGGAGGTGGCCTTGGTGGAACCATCGATCAAAATGGAGTTTGGCCACAACAGATGAAAGTTGATTATGTAAGAATTTATGATTTTGAATTAGGAGTAGGAGATACGATTGCTCCAAGTACTCCAACTAATTTAGCAGCAGCAGTTTCAGGAGTTGTGGTTGACCTTTCATGGCAAACTTCGATTGATGATCAGTATGTAGAGAAATATTTTATTTATCAAGACAATGAGTTGATTGACTCTGTTTCAGGAACCATTCATACAGTCAATTTTTTAAGTCCATTGACTGAATATACTTTCGGAGTTCAAGCAAGAGATTTTGGAGGGAATTATTCTGATACAGTAACTACGACTGCAATAACAGAAGATATTGAACCAATTCTGATCCCAGGCAGATTTGAGGCTGAAGATTATTTAAATATGCAAGGTATGGAATCCGAAACTTGTACAGACATTGGAGGAGGATTAAATATGGGATTCATAGACGCAGGTGATTGGTTGGAATATTACGTTGATGTAGCTAGTGACGGAGAATATTTTTTAACGACTCGAGCTGCCTCTGACTCACAAGTTGGAAATTTTGAATTATTAGACGAAGACGGAAATGTTTTAGTTACTGAACAAACACCTTTTACCGGTGGATGGCAAAATTGGGAGTCAATAGTTTCAAATGGATTTAATTTAAATGCTGGCGTTCAACGGATTCAAATTAGAGCGCTTTCAAAAGAATTTAATTTGAATTGGTTTGCCATATCCACAGATCCAAATGAATACATTACCTCAACAAAATATTTAGAAAAAAAAGCTGAAGTAATTTATCCCAATCCTTTCGATGGGGAAGAATTATTTGTCAAGCTAAATGAAAATATTTCATCGGTGGAAATTCGAATCCACACTATTGATGGTAAAGTTTCCTTTCAAAAAGAGTATCAAAATGTCAATGATCAGATTGTTATTGATGATTTAAACTTAAAAGCTGGGTTATACATTTTGACCATAACAGGGGAAGGATTTTCTTCTCATCATAAATTACTCTCTAAATAATTTTTTGACTAAATAAAATATTAAATTAATGTGGGTTAAAAATAATAAGATATACCTATGCCAAATTTTAATTTTTATGACTTTCCATTTCAATGCTCATGCGCAGCATTTTTTAAGCACAAATGGAAAAGCAATTGTTAATGAAAACCAAGATACCATTTTGTTAAGAGGAATGGGATTAGGAGGTTGGATGGTGCAAGAAGGTTATATGTTGCAAACTGCAGGATTCGCAAATCCGCAACATCAAATCAGAGCTACTATTCAAGAACTTATAGGAGAGGCAGATACTGAATTATTTTATGAAGCTTGGTTGGCCAATCATATGAGAGAGGCAGATATTGATTCTTTAAAAGCATGGGGGTTTAATTCAGTTCGTTTGCCGATGCACTATAACTTGTTCACTTTACCTATTGAAGAAGAACCTGTTCAGGGTGAGCAAACTTGGTTGACCAAAGGATTTGAATTGACAGATAGTTTGATTTCTTGGTGTAAGAAAAACGAAATGTATGTGGTTCTAGATTTACATGCAGCTCCTGGAGGTCAAGGAATGGATGCAGCAATTTCGGATTATGACCCAACTAAACCTTCACTTTGGGAAAGTGAAGATAATCGAGATAAAATGGTGGCGCTTTGGAAAAGAATAGCCGAAAGGTATGCCGATGAACAATGGGTAGCAGGTTATGATTTACTCAATGAAGTAAATTGGGATTTACCAGGTGGAGTAGCATTAAGAAATTTATATGAAGAAGCAACCGATAGTATTCGGAGTGTTGATCCGGACCACATTATTTTTATTGAGGGCAACTGGTTTGCTAATGACTTCACAGGATTAACGCCACCTTGGGATGACAATTTGGTATATTCTCCTCATAAGTATTGGTCGGTAAATGATCAAGCATCTATACAATGGGTTTTAGATTTAAGAAATACTTACAATGTACCATTGTATTTAGGAGAAACTGGAGAAAATTCCAATGTTTGGTTTAGAGATGCCGTTCGATTATATGAAGATAATGATATGGGCTGGGCTTGGTGGCCTTTGAAAAAAGTGGAGGCTGTAGCTGGGCCTTTATCTATTACAAAAAATGATGGCTATGAGACCTTACTAGATTATTGGAGTAATGGTGGAACTACTCCTGATACTCTTTTCTCGAAAACAGCCTTAATGCAGTTGACAGAGGATTTAAAAGTTGAAAATTGTCGCTACCAAAAAGATGTGATTGATGCATTGTTCAGACAAGTCTATTCTGACGAAACTATACCTTATGCTACTAACAATATTCCAGGGGTAGTCTTTGCTGCTGATTATGATATGGGCGTTGTGGGTGAAGCTTATCATGATAATGATCTAGCCAATTATTCGGTAACAACAGGAGATTATACCGCTTGGAACAATGGATGGGCGTATCGAAATGATGGAGTTGATATTGAACGATGTTCTGACAATGTTAATTCTAACGGTTTTAATGTTGGATTCTTAGATAATGGTGAATGGATGCAATATGAAGTGAACGTTGTGACCAGCGGAGTTTATGATATTCACGTAAGAGCAGCTTCAGGAGGTTCAGGAGGAAGAATGCATTTCGCTATGGGAGATGCTGATATTACACCAACTTCTTTTACTCCACCTACGGGTGATTGGCAAAATTGGGAAACTACCATTATCTCAAATGTTATCATAGATGAAAATGATACTAAACTAAAGTTCTTTGTAGATCAACCAGGATTTAATATTAGCAGCTTTGAATTTGTTGAAACAGGAGTTGATATCACTTCCTTAGCTACCGATTTTGTGGCTGCAATTACCGTCGATGAATATAATATTCAAATGAACGCTAATAAATTTATCGCGAATCCATTGCCAGCGTCTCCTAGTGATTTTGAGATTTTTGTAGATGGAAATAGTATTCCAATTACGGCAGTTACCGTTGATGCAGACAATCCAAGGATCATCAAATTCACAGTTGATTATATTTTAAAATCTACCGAAACCATAAAAATTTCCTATTCAGGAAATCAAGTATCGGCAACTGATGGAACTGCATTAAATACTTTTACTCTTGAAGATGTTATAAATAACTTGGAGTTTGTTCATCAAATTCCCGGAAGAATTGAAGCAGAAGATTTTGATTTCCAATCTGGAGTAGTATTGGAAACTACAACCGATGACGGTGGAGGGCAAAACATTGGTTTCCTTGACCCAGGGGATTATTTAGATTATGAAGTAAATGTAACTGTTGCAGGAACTTACGATGTTGATTACCGAACCGCTGCAGAATTTGGCGGTGGACAAATAGAATTACAACTTATCGATAATGCTGGCAACGAAACTATTGTGGGCAACCCTAATTTCCCTGTGACAGGAGGTTGGCAAACATGGACCACAACTAGCGAACAAATACAATTACCGGTTGGTAGATATATTATGCGTATTCTGATTACTCAATCTCCATTTAATATGAACTGGGTTGAGTTTTCAATTCCTACGTCAACTAAAGATTTGCATAACAATTCATTTACGGAAGTAAAAATATATCCAAATCCTAGTGAAGACTTATTTAATATTCAAGCAAAATTAAATGAAACACAACAAGTTCAGCTAGACATTTTTAATGTGAATGGTGAATTAATTAATTCGAAAGATTTAGGAGAAAGATCAAATATTCAAGAGGAAATTTCTTTGGAAAATTACCTAAATGGATTCTATTTTTTATTGTTACGATTGGAAGATGGAACGACCTATTCGACTAAGTTAGTCAAGATTTAAAATTAGATTTAGGAAAGCAAAAGTAGAATGTTTAAAGATGTAAATATATTGTTATTTTTTTTACGGTGTCACCTTTTGGGGATTGCAATCTTACTATCTTTTCAGGTGAAAGGACAAAGTAAATTGAGTATTCCAATTTATGATAAATTTGGAATAGACTCTTTATTCTCTATTGAAGACAAGGTAAATGCTCTTGTTGATATGATGACCTTGGAAGAAAAGATCGGTCAAATGACTCAAGTGAGGCACTTTGATGACATAACAGATGGAGATATTGATAAAAAGTTTATCGGCTCAGTTATCCATACTCAAGGGCCTTCTCCAGGAGAAGGAGCAGCTGGTTGGCAAGCAAAATTTAGAATACTTCAAAACCAAGCTTTATCAACAAGGTTGGGTATTCCTTTGATGTTTGCGGTAGATGCTATTCATGGTCAAAATACTTATAACGGAGCTACTATTTTTCCACATAATATTGGAATGGGGGCAACCCATAATCCTTCCGTAGTTGAAGCTGCAGCTGCAATTACTGCGACGGAAGTTCAGGCTACAGGTTTTAATTGGACATTCTCTCCTTGCATCGCAATTCCTTATAATGAAAAATGGGGACGAGTTTATGAAGCCTATTCTGAAAGTACAGACTTAACTTGTGAATTAGTTAAAGCTTCTGTCCGAGGTCATCAGGGAGACTTATCAAAAAATAATACAGTCGTTGCTACCGCTAAACATTTCATTGGAGATGGCTCTACTGATTATGGAAGGGAAGGAGGTTTTACTTCTTTGAATATGAAAGAAGTGAGCGAAAGATTATTGCCTCCATATCGAGATGCAGTAAATGAAAAAATAGGAGCGATCATGGTCTCTTTTAATTCTTTATCAGGAACTGCCATGCATGCCCACAAAGAATTAATAATGGATACTTTGAAAAACGCTATGGGTTTTGATGGAATGGTAGTGACTGATTGGAAGGGATATTCAAGGTTTGGAAAAAATGATATTATCAATGCAGGAGTTGATGTGGTGATGGCAGTTGATGGTGACTTAGATATTTTTCAAAAAGAGTTAAAAGTTGCAGTTATTAGACAAGAAGTTTCAGAGGAAAGAGTTGATGATGCAGTCAAAAGAATTTTAAGACAAAAATTTCGTTTAGGTCTATTTGAAAATCCATTTCCAGATTCCAGTCTTGTTGCCCATATTGGTAGTCAAGATCATAGAGACATCGCAAGACAGGCTGTTAGAGAATCTTTGGTTTTACTCAAGCATGAGAATAATGTTTTACCCATAAAAAAGGAAACTAAAAAAATTGTGGTGGTTGGGGAACATGCTGATAATGCCGGTCTCCAATCGGGCGGATGGACTGTAGCATGGCAAGGAGTTCAAGAGAATTATTCTGGAGCGACAACAATATTAGATGGTATAAAAGCTAAAGCCAAAGGTGAAGTGATTTATGATATCAATGCCCATGAAATTCATACTGATGCAGATGTTGTCATCATTGTGGTCGGTGAAACTCCATATGCAGAATTTATGGGTGATGTAGGAGAGGGAAGAGGGGCACCAAAACTGACACTCAGTTCAAAGCATCAAAAGTACATTGATACTTATAAAAATAATAATGCAAAAATTATTACTATTTTGATATCAGGAAGACCTCTGGTTACGACAAAACAAATCAATCAATCAGATGCATTTATTGCGGCGTGGTTGCCTGGTTCGGAAGGAGATGGAATTGCTGAAGTCCTTTTTGGTGAATATAATTTTACTGGAAAATTGCCTCACTCTTGGCCAAAATCTGTAGATTGCTTTAAGGATAAATTTGGTCCTAATTTTTGGGACGATTCCATAAAGCCTTTATTTGAATTTGGGTTTAGATTGAAATATTAATTCAGTAAATAATGGGAGCCAATATTTTAATTGAAACAAAATGGGGACGTAATTCCGACCCCGTTTTTAAGTATTTGAATCCTAGAGTAATATAAGGACCTAATTCCTATTTTTTTAATTTTAAATCAAAACATAGAATGAAAATCCTCTACACCATTTTAATTTTTAGCTTGTCTTTCCTTGCTTGTAAAACAGCTAATGAATCAGAAAAAACTTCTACACCGACTCCAACACCAACACCAACAGAAACAAAACAAGCATTTTCTGTTGACGGTAAAACTGTTCAAGTTTTTAATACCGCTGAAAATACGGAGTTAAGGTTAACAGCATCAGCAAATAAAAATTTTAAAGATGCCAAACAACCTTTAGAAACGGAAATTTCCATTTTTGTAAATCCTAATAAAACCTTTCAGACTTTAATGGGAATAGGAGGAGCAATTACGGATGCGTCCTCTATCGTATTTGCCACCTTGCCGAAAGAGAAACAAGAAGAGTTTTTAAAAGCCTACTACAGTCTGGAAGATGGTATTGGTTATTCTTTAGCTCGTACACATATTCATAGTTGTGATTTTAGTAAAGGAAGTTATACGTATGTTTCGGATGAAGACAAGGAGTTGAAAACTTTTAATATCGCACCTGATAAAGAACTTCGTATTCCTATGATAAAAAGAGCGACTGAAATGGCTGGAGGTAAATTACCGCTTTATGTGAGTCCTTGGAGTCCTCCTGCATTTATGAAGAGTAATAAAAATATGCTTCAAGGAGGCAAGCTGTTACCAGAGTTTAATGATGCATGGGCGTTGTACTATGCTAAGTTTATCAAAGCCTATGAGAAGGAAGGTATGCCGATTTGGGGGTTGACGATTCAAAACGAACCAATGGCAACTCAACGTTGGGAGTCTTGTATTTATACAGCGGAAGAGGAGAGAGATTTTTTAAAAAATCACTTAGGACCAACTCTAGAAAAAGAAGGACTTGGAGATAAAAAAATTATCGTTTGGGATCACAATCGAGATTTAATTGTCAATAGAGCCAATACAATCTTTGATGATCCAGAGGCTTCCAAATATGCTTGGGGTATTGGTTTCCATTGGTATGAAACATGGACAGGTGGAGAACCGATGTTTACAAGCTTGGGAAATATTAAAGAATCTTATCCAGATAAAAATTTAGTTTTTACAGAAGGTTGTAACGAGAGCTTTGATGCTGCAAAATATGAATACTGGCCAAATGCAGAACGTTACGGTCGATCGATGATTAATGATTTTAATCAAGGTACCGTTGCTTGGACGGATTGGAATATTTTATTGGATGAAACTGGAGGGCCTAATCATGTGATGAATTTGTGTTTTGCACCAATCCATGCTGAAACCCAAAAAGGAGAGTTGGTTTACACTCCTACCTATTATTATATTGGGCATTTTTCAAAATTTATCAGACCTAATGCAAAAAGAGTTAGTACTGTTTCTAGTCGAAGTCATTTAGAAGCCACTTCTTTCTTGAATGAAAATGGAAAAATGGCGACTGTGATTATGAATCCAACGGATGAAAAAATTAGTTATAAATTATACATTGGAACGAAGGCGGTGACGGAAGAAATTTTACCACATGCGATGCAGACTTTAGTTTATTAAAATTTCCTAGTAAAAAATAAAAAAAAAGAGACACTTTTAAAGCGTCTCTTTTTTTTTGTACTAAAGAATGAGAATCAGTTATTATCGAAAACTCCGAAAATTAGTTTTTGATAATTTTTTCAACAAAAAGTAATTCACCGTTTCTATTTTGGATTTTTATAAAATAAATTCCTTGATTTAACTTTGATAAACTAAACCGGACACTTTCAGTTTGGTTGTTGATTCGGTTCCATTCTTTTCCTGCTGCATTAACAATCATGATTGTTGAATTTTCAGGAATACCATTTATAGTGATTAAATTTTCAATTGGATTTGGAAAAATTTTTATTTCAGTTTTTGAAATGTTATTGGAAGCAACTACATCAATAGCAACTTCTGCAGTAGTTGTATCAGTAATGCCACATTTGGAGGCAATTAATTGAATTGTAAATGTATTGTTATTTTGAAAGTTGTGAATAGGATTTGCATCAGTAGAAATATCCCCATCTCCAAAAAGCCATTGGAAAGAATCAGCAAAAGTTGAGTTGTTGTTAAACGTTATTTCTGTTCCATTTTGGGTGAATGAAAAATCAGCAACTGGGTCAAATGTTCCAACATTCCATTCAGACAAATTATCAAAAGTAACTATTTTAGCAGCTTCTTTTATTGTACTTGCATCAGATTCAGACAACGAAGAATTAAAAGAAATTAACGTTGGATTTTTTTGAAATAAAATAGAATAAAAAGTACAAGCTGCAGCATAAGAACCAGACAACGATGGATGAGAACCATCAGAACTGTATAAGTCAATATCTGGATGGTTGTCTCGGATATAATGCCAAACTGCTCCCACAGGTGAGACATATGCCTCATTGTCATCTCCCATGATTCGATATCGAAGATTTAATAAACTATCCATTCCTTCATAAGTACATACTGGAGGCCAATTAGAACAGTTGGAAGCATCTCCATTTTCACGACCCCAAGTCATATAAAATATGGGACGAGTACATGCATCATTAGCTCGAATCGAATCACATAACATTGTAGCAAATGGATAAACTTCCGTTTCCACTTGTGTATCCGGGAAGGAAGGCTCTTGACTTTGTCCTTGCAATACAACATGATCCCAATCATTAGAATTAATCTTAGCAAGAGCTGTAGGATTAGTAGCATGATTCATAAGTCGATTCCCGCCAGGAGTATGTTTATCAAATATCAAGGTGTCTCCAACTGAAATAGCTACATCATAAACTAATTGAGGAAGGTTGTTCACTCCTGTATAACTATTCCCAATAAAGAGTACTTTTTTGGATTGAGAATAGAGATTGAATGAAATAAAAATGGCTAAGATGAGTGAGAAATTTTTCATAAGACAATCCTTAATTATAAATTAAAATCAATGGGAGAAAAAAAGAGAGGTGCAAGTTTAGCTAAACTTACACCTCATATCTTTATGTTTAAAAAACCCGATATTTCGAATCTAAATATTGATTGGCTTCTTTCTCCTCAAACTGAGCAGTTTTACTATCCCAATGTAAAGTTTGATTAGGGAAACGTCCTGCAATGACTCCAAGCAAAATAGTTTCTGTTAATCGTGATGCATAGGAAAATGGAGCAGTACATTCATCTTTCCCTAAACATGCATCAATGAATTGATGATAGTGCTTAGGAGCTTCCGCTTCGTAGTCTCTAACTGGTTCGTCCAATTTGAATTTTGCAATATCCATCTCTTGATATTCTCCATCGACAATTAATTTTGGCATCAATTGAAAATGAGGCAAATACAATCTTCCTTTTTCTCCAATAAACATGGCACCTTGGTCATGTAATGCCTCGTCGCCTGGCAATTTCAAATCTTCATGTGGAGTAGGAGCGCCTTCTCCATCAGTCCAAATCCAAGTTAATTTATCGGTAGTATATTTTGTTCCAGGGAACTCATATGTTACTTCATTCTTCTCTGGAAATCCAAAACCATTTGTTGGTCTACATTTATTGATAATCGTTTTTGGAACATCCAATTCTAATGCATTATAAGGTGTGTCAAAAATATGAACGCCCATGTCGCCAAGTGTTCCGCAACCAAAGTCCATCAATTTTCTCCAATTCCCAGGATGATAAAAATCTTTTTTGTAAGGTCTCTTCGGAGCGGTTCCCAACCATAAATCCCAAATTAAAGTGTCAGGCACTTTGTCTTCTCCTTCAGGCTCTTTTCCATCGTAGCCCCAGTTTTTTGGAGACCATGCTCTTACTCTTTCAACTTTTCCAATGATACCATCTTGGATTAAAAGTGTAGCTAATTTATAATCATAAAATGAGTGAACTTGAATTCCCATTTGAGTAATCAAGTTTTTTTCCTTAGCTAATTTTTGCATTGCTCTAGCTTCAGAAACATGATGTGTTAATGGTTTTTGGCAGTAAACTGCTTTGCCCATACCCATTGCCATCATCGAGGCAGGAGCATGAGTATGGTCAGGTGTAGATACGATTACAGCATCAATTCCGTCACCTAATATTTTTAACATTTCCCTATAGTCTGTATAGACTTGAGCTTTAGGATGTAATTTTTGAGCAGCCGTTAATGCTACAAAGTCAACATCACAAAGAGCAACTACATCAACAAATTCATGCGAAGAAATTGCTTTTAAATCTTCGGCTCCCATATTACCAACTCCAATATGTGCAGTTCTTATTCGTTCAACTTTGCTAACTGTTTTATCATCTGTTCCTTCCTTTTCCTTTGAATCACCTACCCCGCAGGAAGGTAAAATTGTAACGCCTGTAGAAAGTACAGCTATCTTTTTTAGGAAATCTCTTTTTTTCATATTGTTTTGATTTTTATGAAGGACGAATCTGGAGAATCGTCTTGTATTAAGGTAATTTTTTGATTTTTATATTTCGAAACCATATTGGACTTGAGTGATCTTGAAGTCCAATGTAGCCCGTTTTGTACTTTCCATAGTCTGGACTATTTTTCCATTTGTCAGAATTCTTTTTCTCAATCCAAGCTTCATCCCAAGGGACAAAGGATAATAACTTTTTGCCATTTAGCCAATGTTCAACATTCTGAGGTGTAAAGATGATTTTTGAGGAATTCCATTCACCTATCGGATTCAATACTTTCTGTGATTGATCTGCAGGATGCATGGCATAGTCAGAACCTGTTTTTTGTAATGGCTTTAATTCTTCAGGGTTTTCAGTATAACCCAAACTTAAGTTATATTCTGTAATATCATGTATTTCAGTATAACCTAAATCATCTATCAGTTGATATTCTGGCGAAACAATAGGAGGACTTTCGTGCCCTTCTTTTAAATGATAAAAAATACCACTATTGCCACCTTTTGGAAGTTTCCATTCTAAGTAGAGTTCAAAATTTTCAAATTCTTCAGCTCCATAAATAATATCTTTTCCTCCTTTGTAATCTTGTTCCAAACCTAATTCAGTATTGAAGCTTAGTGCACCATCTTCTATTGTCCAGCCAGGAGGTAAAGTTTTTTCATTGTAGGCTCGCCAACCCTCTGTACTTGTTCCATCAAAAAGAGAAATCCACTCATCGCTTTTCGTTTCGGTTATTTCTGTTTTTGTTTCAGGAGGTGCTTCCTCTTTCGGTTTAGAATCAGTTTGACAAGAGTAAATAAATGTGGTAAATAAGAGTATGGATACGATTTGCTTCATGAATGTTTTTTTGAGAAGTTAATAAATAGGTGAATTCATTTAGGGATAAAAATAATAATTTATTATTCAATCAGTTTGATTTTAATATTTCTCCATCGAACTTTTATTCCGCCGCCATCATGGATTTGAAGAGCGACAGCACCTTTACCTTTTCCAATTTTCTCATCTTCGATTTGAATCATTTCTTCACCATTTAACCAAGTGGTAATTTTTGGGCCTTCCGCTTTTATTTTCATGGTATTCCAATCTCCCATTTTTAATGCTGCATCTTTTTTAGGGTCAGGTTTGATTAACCAACCTCGACCGTAGGATTCATAAATCCCACCTGTATGTTTATTTGGTGGGGCAACTTCAGCCTGCCAACCTGTAATTTTTGTTCCTTCTAAAGTAGATCGAAAAAAGACTCCGCTGTTGCCGTTGGCCTCTTGCTTGAATTCTAGACTCAGTTCAAAGTCATCATAAAAATTAACAGTAGATAAATATCCATATTCCGCTTTTGGGCCGCTCTCACAAATTATTTCTCCATCATTAACGTACCATTTTTCACTTCCATGATTAATCCAACCGTCTAAATTTTTTCCATTAAAAAGAGAAATCCATTCGTCATTTTTCGATTCTGTTTTTGATTTGAAAGCAGTCTGACAGGAGCAAAAAGTAAAGACAATTAAAAGTATGGTTACGATTTGTTTCATAAATAAATTTTTGAAAAGTTTAATAATTAGGTTCTAAGCGATTTCATTTGAGTTTAGGGAGAAGGAAATAAATAATCTTTTCATCTGGAATTCTTTTTCAAGATGATTTTATGAGAAAATGAGTATGTACCGAAGCATGCTGACCGAGAATTCTTAAGCGGTAAGCGATATATCCATCAATAAAAATAAAAGAATAATGTTTGATTTTCCATAGATTGGTTTTACGAATTATTTTATGAAAATAAAGAATCGTTCAGAGTTTACCAATTTCAAATGGAAAAGAATTTCAGATGTTATTTTTTTGTAGTCAACAAATGACGAATTGAAATGTTTCAATGAAAAATGGTATAAAAGGTATCATAAAAAATAAGATTCTAATTGATAGTGCGTTTCCTCGCTTGATTATTTTTTTTAATTAGAAAAAAAATACTATTTTTCACAATTAGAATTAGAAACCAAAATCAATTTACAATACAAACTCTAAAAGAAATGGCAGTTACAAGATTATTCGATTTTATTTATTATCAAAAAGAAAATTGTCCGCAGGAGAAAGCCTTTGGTCATAAAATAAATGGCGAGTGGAAATATTATTCTACGGATCAGATTATAGTAATGGCAAACCAAGCAAGTCGAGGTTTGATTAAGATGGGAGTTCATCCAGGGGACAAGGTTGCTTTAATCGTTTATAAAAATAGACCTGAGTGGGTGATAATGGATATCGCAATTCAACAAGTGGGAGCAATTAATGTACCTGTTTACCCTACAATTAGTCCAGGAGAATATGAATATATTTTCAATGATGCAGGAGTGAAAGTTGCATTTGTAGGACAAGGAGATTTGTTTGAAAAAGTGAATAGTAAAATTGATGCTATTCCAACTTTAACAGATATTTATACATTTGACAAAGCTGATGGGAGAAAATATTGGGAAGATATTTTTACAGAGGAAGGACAAGACATAGTAGAAGATCGTAAAGCTGGAGTAAAACCTGAAGAATTGGCCACCTTGATTTATACATCTGGTACGACAGGTAATCCAAAAGGAGTAATGCTTTCACACAACAATATTGTTTCGAATGTAAGATGTGTGAATGATTTATTGCCTCTTGATTCGGGAGATATTGCGTTGAGCTTTTTACCGATCTGTCATATTTTTGAAAGATCAGCAGCCTATTCTTATGCGTATTCAGGAATCAATGTTGTCTTTACAGGTACTGATAATTTAGGAGGAGAGAATGGTGATTTAAGAGCAGTTCAACCTCATTTCTTTACAACTGTACCAAGATTGTTAGAAAAAGTTTACGAAAAAATATATAACAAAGGGTTGGAGTTAACTGGCATGAAAAAGAAATTGTTCTTTTGGGCGTTGAGCTTGACGGACAATTATGACTTTGATAAAAGTCCAGGTTTGAAGGATAAAATTGCAGATAAATTAATTTTTAGTAAATGGCGAGAAGCACTTGGTGGAAATGTCAAAGGTATTTTGACAGGTGCCGCAGCTTGTCCGATGAAAATGGTAAAAGTATTTTCTGCAGCAGGAATTCCAATTCGAGAGGGATACGGTTTGACAGAAACCTCACCAGGATTAACAATTAATACTTTTGAAAAACATGGTGCAATGCTTGGAACAGTTGGTCCAGCGATTGATATCATTACCGTAAAAATTGATGCCTCAGATGGAAATTATCGAGAAGGCGAAGGAGAGATTTTGGCAAAAGGACCGAACATTATGATGGGGTATTATAATAAACCAGATGCGACTGCCGATGTATTTAAGGAGATTGATGGCGAGCGATGGTTTATGACTGGAGATATTGGAAAGCTAATCAAAGGGCCAGGAGGAAATGAGTTTTTGAAAATTACTGATCGTAAAAAAGAGTTACTTAAAACTTCTGGTGGAAAATATGTGGCACCTGCTCCGATTGAAAATAAATTCAAAGAGGATTTCTTAATCGAACAAATGATGGTGGTAGGCGAGAAGCAAAAATTTGTTTCGGCATTGATTGTTCCTGCTCCTGAAGCACTTCAAAATTGGTGTGAAAATAATGGAGTGAAATGGACTTCAATGGAAGATGCCATTAAAAACCCGGCAGTAATTTCTCAGTATCAAAAATGTATTGATGGTTTCAATCCTGGATTTAGTCATATTGAACAAATCAAAAAGTTCGCTTTGTTGAATACAACTTGGGATGCCGTAAAAGAAGATGGATCGAAAGCAGAATTAACGCCTACGATGAAATTAAAACGTAGAGTTATTTTAGAAAAATACCAAGGCGCGATTGATGATATTTATGCTAATACATAGTTAGCACTTTTAGATTTTATTTTAAAAAAGTAAAAGCGATGTCGGTACGGAAAGTGCCGGCATCGCTTTTTTTATTCTTGAAAACTAGTATTTAGTGAAAGTTTTTACTAAATTAATTTTTAGATGAGTCTAAAAATGTATATTTGTGACTCTAAAAACAAAATTTAGTGTAATGAAAAATAATTTAATCTGTTTGCTAGCGATAAGTTGTAGCTTTTTTGCGACAGCTCAAGTCGGAAATTTATCGGGTGAAATATATTCAAAAACGACTCCCCTTGAATTTGCCAATATTCAAATAGAAGGTACAGAATGGGGAACAACTACCAGAGCAGATGGAAAATATTCTATCAAAGACATTCCTGCGGGGGAATGGATTGTGGTTATTTCGTTTACTGGTTACATTTCTCAAAAACGAACAATTAAAATAAGTGCTTCACAGCCAGAAGTGAAATTGGATTTTGATTTAGAGGAATCTCAATTTTATTTGGATCAAGTTGTCGTTACTGGAACTAAAACTTTTAAACGACAAACTCAATCGCCAGTCATTGTTAATGTGATAGATAGTAAATCTTTGGGAGATGTTCAGGCTTGTAGTCTGTCCGAAGGATTGAGATTTCAGCCAGGACTTAGAGTTGAAACTGATTGTCAAACTTGTAATTATACTCAATTGAGAATGAATGGATTGGGTGGTGGCTATGCTCAAATTTTGATAAATGGTCGCCCGATTTTTAGTCCATTGACGGGACTTTATGGGATGGAGCAAATTCCAACGAACATGATTGACCGGATTGAAGTTGTGCGTGGCGGAGGTTCTTCTTTGTATGGTTCGAGCGCGATTGGAGGAACAGTAAATGTGATTACAAAGGTTCCAGATCAAAATTCATTTGATCTAAATTATACTTATCAAAGTATTAATGGAGAAGCTGCTGAAAATATTTTGAGTGGAAATGCTACGGTTTTGAGTCATCAAGGAAATGCAGGTATTTCATTTTTTATCAATCGTCGAGAACGAGAAATGTATGATCATAATGGAGACAATTTTTCTGAAATTCCTGAATTGAAAAATAGCTCATTGGGAGCAAATTTATTTTTTCAACCAACTAAAAATCAGAAAATAGAAATGAGTATTAGTAATCTTTCTGAATATCGATATGGAGGAGAGCTAGTTGATGATCCAGCACATTTAGCTTTGCAATCTGAGGAAAGAACACATAATGTTTGGATGGGAAATATTGATTATCAAATCAATTTCAATGATGATAATAGTTCATTTATTTCTTACATCGCAGCGCAAAATACAGAACGAGATCACTACACCGGAATTTTCCCAGATGACAGTTTAGCGATTGCAAATCATTTGGTTGCACCACCTTATAGTATATCTGATAATACTACTTTTCAGGCAGGAGTTCAATTGAATCATCGTTTGCGAAATTTCTTTGGCGGGACAAATGTCTTGACAGTTGGGGGTGAATATGTGGTGGATGATGTATTTGATGAAATTCCAGCTTACCGATATAAAGTGGATCAGTTGACTAAAACAGCAGGTGGATTTTTTCAAAGTGATTGGGAAGTTACCCCTTCAGTAAATTTGTTGACAGGTGTTAGATTTGACAAACACAATTTAGTGGATAAAATTATTGCAAGTCCACGAACTTCACTTTTATATAAATTAAAAAATACCACTCAATTTAGATTAACATGGAGTACAGGTTTTCGAGCACCACAAGCCTTTGATGCTGACTTGCATATTGCCTTTGCAGGAGGAGGAATTTCGAGAATTGGTTTATCGCCTGATTTGAAAGAGGAGCGATCAAATAGTTGGAGTGGATCAGTTAATTATGATTTACCGAAGGAAAAATTTATTGTAGGATTTACTGCGGAAGGATTTTATACTTATTTGAAAAATGCGTTTTACCAAGAGTCGTTGGGAGAAGATTCATTTGGTGAATTATTTGAAAAAAGAAATGGAGATGGCGCAACTGTGCAAGGAGCAACGCTAGAAGTGCGAGCAAACTATGATCAAAAAATTCAATTAGAAGGTGGCTTCACTTTGCAAACTAGCGAGTATGATGAGTCTGTTGTAAATATAGAAGGGGTTGAAGGTCGCCGAGAATTTTTACGAACACCTAATCAATATGGTTATGCTATGTTGACGATAATGCCGAATAAAAAATTTAATGCATCTGCTAATTTGGTATATACAGGGAATATGGAAATAGCTCATTTTGCTGGAGCGCCTGAGCAGTTGACTGATGAATATTTAACTACTCCAACTTTTACAGAATTGAGTTTGAAAGCAGGTTATACTTTTGATTTGAAAAAAATGGATTCAGGATTAGAAGTTTTTGGAGGTGTAAAAAATGTAACGAATGCTTATCAAAATGATTTTGATTCAGGAAAAAATAGAGATAGTAATTATGTTTATGGTCCATCTTTACCAAGGACGTTCTTTGTGGGAGTTAGGTTGAAGTCATTTTAAATAATGATAAATCTATGGAATAAATAGAAAATGGCGATGCTCCCTTCGAAACATCGCCAATATCATTTTTGTGGAAAATGATAGGTTGATTCTTTATGATAAAATTATCCCATTTCTGAAACAACTTCTTTTACTTCTGGAACCATTCTTTTTAGCATTCCCTCTATTCCTGATTTCAACGTTACGGTTGATGAAGGACATCCACTACATGCACCTTGCAAAATTACAGTTACTATTCCATCGCTATCAAATGATTTAAATTCAATATTTCCACCATCCATTTCTACTGCTGGCTTCACATATGTATCAATTAAGTCTTTAATTTTTTGAACAATGACAGTTTCATCTTCTGAATATTCATAACTCGCTCCTCGCTCTTCTTCGAGTTTTGCCATTGCTGCCTCAAAACCTTCCGCAACAATTTCTCCACCATTCTCAACATACTTCTTGATGAAGTCTTTCAATTTCAACATGATGTCTTCCCATGAATAATTGAATTCCTTAGTTACCGAAACAAAGTTATTACAAATATAAACACCTTTTACATAAGGCAATTCAAATAATGCAGTTCCTAATGGAGACCATTCTTTCGCTAAATCTTCCTCTCTAAAATCAGCTGTCCCTTTGAATAACATTCTATTAGTAACAAATTTCAACGATTCCGGGTTTGGAGTTTGCTCTGTGTAAAGCATTACCGGACTTTTAGTTGCTGTATTTTCCATGATTTATTTTATCGATTTAATTTTTCTAAAAAGGTTATTTAGATTGATTCTACAAAGATAACGCTTTTCCTTCAATTTGGTTGATTGCTTTTGTGATTTTTTTTGCCACAGACTTGGACTGACTCTCTCATTGCCTGTATGAATAGAGGGAAAGTCAGTTAAGTCAGTCCAAGTCTACGGCAAAAAAAATCACCCATATAGTTCATAATGAATCTGTCCCTTTTCATAACCCATTTCCAACATCAATTTAGCCACCGCCTCATCAATCATATTACTCCAACCACAAATCCAAAAATCTACCTCACTTCGAACTTCTGAGAAATGTTTTTGATAAATCGAATGAACATATCCTTTCGCTAATTCATATTTTTTTTCAGGCAAAACTTCCTCTCGCGACAATGCGACTGAATATTTAAATTCAGGCATTTTCTCCATCAATTCTTCAAACTCTTTTTCATATAAAATACCATCAACCGTCCGAGTTCCAAAAATCAGATGAATGTTTTTATGGGGGATTTCATTGTTATAAATATCCCAAAGCATACTTCGGAAAGGTGCAACGCCAGTTCCCGTACAAATAAAAACTAAATCCGTTTCTATTTTTTCAGGTAAATAAAAACCACCAGCGGGTTTCTTAAATTTAATCGAAGTTCCAATTTTTACCTCTTCAAAAAAGTAAGTTGTTCCTGCTCCACCTTTAAGTAAGACAATACAAAATTCTAAAATATTTGATTGGTCAGGCGCATTAGCGATAGAGTAGGAGCGCCACCGTTTTGTTCGCTTATCAGAAATAGGTAAATCTAACGTAACAAATTGTCCAGCCTTGAAATCGACAATTTCATCGCCTTCCACTTGTACCCAGAATCGCTTGGTTGTTGAAGACTCATCTTCAATTTTAATGACCTTGCTATCAAACCATTTTTTTGTCATAAATTATTTTTATTGTCCCGCTACGGTAAAATTATATTATCATATTTTAAAAACACCTCAAATCCCTTTTCGTTGAAATATCGTTTTGTTTCTTCCTCCGAACGATCACTCGTCGCCAAAACAAAATCTCCACCCCAAGCTCCCAACGATTTCACACTTCCCCAATAATCTTTAAAATGTAGATCTTTTACTTTTTGTAAATGTAATGTTGTAGAAACTAAATCTTCGTGTTTGTTTATTAGTTTTTCGAATTCAGAAAAATCTTTACAGACAAGTATTTTTTTTGTCAAATGAGAAAACTCCGAAATGAGATTCTCCTTTTTATCCATCTTTCGATAATGAGAAATTCCCTCCCGACTATTTTGTTTTTTTCCTAAAAAAATAAAATACAATTGATTTTTAAATGGTGGATCAAACTCACAATTAGACCATTCAGCTTCTCCATTTATTTTTGAATATAAAATATTTTTATCTGCACCAGCGCAAGCGATATCATAACCTGAACCTCCAAAAGTTTTTTCTAACAATACAAATACATCTACCTCTGCCCATTTCGCAATACTATAAATTAAAGTCGAACTTGTTCCCAATCCCCAGTTTTTTGGAAAGGTCAAATGTGATTCAACCATCATTCCATTTCCATTTTTTAAAAAAGAATTATTCAACGCTCGACATACATTTAAGATTTGTGTCAAACGATTGGAGACCTCTAAATCACTCGTTTCAGTCGCTTCAAAATTTTTCGTAGAAAAAATTCCTTCGAACCAAAGTTCTTTTTTCTCATCAAAACTTTTCCATGAAATCATATCCGAATCAGGCATGCTTTCAAAAGAAAATGTTTGCCCTTTTGACGTAGGTAAAGCTAAAGCAAGAGCACCATCAAGTACAAAGTATTCAGAAGAAAGAAGTAATTTTCCGTTGGCGTGAATGTATTGTTTTTTACTTTTTAACAATGTATTTACGTTGTTGAAATAATGTGATTTAAAATATCTCTTTTATTGAACAAAACCTTCCAAGACTAATAGTTTTGGAAGGTTTATATTTTAAAATAGAATGAAAGTTATTTTATGAACTCGCCTTTTGATCTGTCAAAAGGCTAATGTCCTTTTTTTTCTCACCTCGCATTAAATCTAAAAAATCTCGAACTGCAGAAAATGAAACTACTTTATCTTTAAAGTAATTGACAGTTTCTTTGACCTCTTTTTCATTTGCTCCAAGATGATTTAAAATATTAAGTAAGTGCATTTTCATATGTCCTTTTTGAATACCGGTAGTGACCAAAGATTTGACTGCTGCAAAATTTTGAGCCAACCCTGCGACAGCAATGATTTCCATTAATTCACTCGCTGAAGGATTACCTAATAGTTCCAAAGAACGTCGTGCAACAGGATGTAATTTTGTCAAGCCACCTACTGTTCCCAAGGCAATCGGCAAGTCCATCCAGAATTTAAAAACACCATCTTCTACGCTACAATAACTCAAACTTCGATACTGTCCATCCCTTGCAGCATAAGTATGTCCGCAAGATTCAACTGCTCTGAAATCATTGGCAGTTGCTAAAACTACCGCATCTATTCCATTGAAAATTCCTTTGTTATGAGTCGTTGCTCGATGAGGATCGATGTGAGCAATTCTAATTGCTTTGCAAAATTTTTGAGCAAAAGTTGATGCATCTAAATCTCCATTTATTCCCAAATCTTCCACAGGGCATTCGACCCAAGCTCGTACTAAACATTCAGGTGTATAATTTGAAAGAATTGCCATAATGATGGTCAGTTCTTTTTCCTTTCCTTCGAAAGTTTCGTGCGTAGCAACAAAGCTTTTCAGAGATCTTCCGAATTCTTCTAATACTGAATTGATGAAATTTGCCCCCATCGAATCACAAGTCTCAAAATTAACTTTGAGTTGGAAATAATCATCTTCCAAGTGCGTCATGTCGAGCAATGAAATGTCTAAAATTCCACCACCACGATTTTCCATATTTGCAGTAATATGAGAAACGTCGATTCGTAATTGTGCTTCTAATTCTTCGAAGACTGAATTTAATTTTTCAGCACTTCCGCTCCAACTAAAATGTACCTGACCTACTTTTTTAGTAGCAATTACTTTCGCTTTAAACCCTCCTCGCTCCATCCAAAATTTAGCTGCACTTGAAGCTGCAGCTACAACTGAGCTTTCCTCAATAACCATTGGAAGCACATAAGTTTTATCATTGATTACAAAGTTAGGAGCCACACCATATGGTAAAACATAATTACTAATAGTGTTTTCACTAAAGCCATCTAGCACTCTTTGTTGCTCCTCATTTTGATGCCAATGACTCATGAGTTCGCGCATCACATTTTCAGGGTCTTTGAAAAAATTCTCAACGATCCAACGTAATTTTTTTCGTTTGGACATTTTTGAGAATCCTGAAATTGATTTCTTCATCGATTAAATAATTTAGTCAGAAGTAATTGTGTTTTACTTACAAGGTGACTGTAAGTCAGCTCGTAAGTAAGCATATTAAGTTCAATCTTTTATTTTTAAAAAGGCGTTGGCTAACTCTAATCCCTGCACCTGTGCATCCACATAATCAAACAATTGTTGATAGTCTCCTCTTGCGTGTTTTAAGAAACTTGACGCCTGTCCGTAGATACTTGGAAGGTCTAATTTATTAATTAAATAATACCCATCCAAAAAGTTTTTCACTCCACCGGAAATGATCACTTCTTTACAACGCATTTTATCCCCTAAATCTTCTATGATTTGATTGGTCATCATTGTCATTTCTTCAGCGCTATGACCAACGTATGCTAATTTTTGATAGATACTTTGCTTTTGCTCGTCGCTTCTAAGAAGTTCAACTTTTGCAAAGTTAGTACCTCCATTTGCTGCAAAATCTACTGCTGCTAAAGGCAATTGAAAAAGTCGTTTTAGACTTTCATACCCCATTCCTTGTCCTACTTCTTTGACGATGATTTTTGCATTTGTTTTTTCCAAAACAGTTTCAATTGTCTCAATTGGAGGTCTTCGAAAACGATCACCTTCAGGTTGCAACCACTCTTGAAATGGATTCACATGAATGATCAAACCATCCGCTCGAAGTTTTTGCAACAATGTATTTACAAGATCGATTTTATTGTCGTCAATTAATTCTTCCAACTGCGCAATTCCTAAGTTTGCATAAAAAGGCAAATCATCCCCGATCAAGATTCTTACATCAAAATCCTTTAAATGCTCATCACTAAATAACAAAGATCGACATGATCCTAAACCCATACCCATCCCAAAATCTTTGCAAGCTCGAGCTAAATTATGATTGATGATTCCAGCAAAACCAGTTCCTCCAGTCATACTCGAAACCCAAATTGGTGCGTGCATTTTTTTTCCTAAAAAATCAAATTCAGGGAGTGAGCTTTTCTTAGGATGAGCAGCAAGAAGAGGTTCGTAATAAAAACGATTATCCAATTTCCCCTCCTCAATTTGTGATTGGAAAGCGAGTTCAATATGGTCACGTTTGCGAGATTCCGCGGTGGGATCATTATCCTCCATTTGTGAAATTTGCGTAGCGGTTAAAATTTTATTTTGGTTCATTCCTTTTTGATAAAATGCCTGCTGAAGAATGCCATACAAAGGTATGTCTTTGTCGTGACAATTTAGTTACGGAAGGTATAACAAAAATGGGACGTGAAGGTTTGAAAATAATTTTTTTGATAAAAAAAGGATTGATTCTAAAATAGAAAAAACGTTTTATCTTTATTGAAAATATATTAAAATGAATGCTAAGATTACTCCATTTCCTATTTCCTAACTATTCCACTTCCAAACGTTGCTTATACTTCAGATAAGAATTATTTTATCCTTAATAATAGTACTCTTCATAATACTGAAGGTGAGATTATTAATTCAATTTATGATCCACTTGATGATAAAGGGATAGATTCTGATTTTGTTTTTTTAGAAAATGAATCTGCGTTGATGAACATAACTAATCCTTTTTTTACCAATGATTTTGCTATTCTGGCTATTAATAAGTGTTCTTTTCCTAATAATTGATTGATAGTTGGAAACTAGGTGATATCGCTAGACTTCTAGCTGATTATCAATTATTCTAAGATGGAGAATCATTTCTTTTGAGTTATAAATTTTTATATGGAGGAGATCGTCGAGTAGTAGTTACACCAATTAATTTATAGAAAAATTAAATTTTACCGATCCGAAACAGCTCCGCCCACCTCATCAAAACCAGGACGCACAAAACCTTCCGTCTGCGGAAATTCTTTTTTTATTCCACGTTTCAATCTCGACAGCAATACTAGAATGTCCAAAACATCATCTTCTGCATCAGGCAATCGTTGGAGGACAATTTCCCATGCTGCGATACTTTTCTCGATCGTGATTAATGTAATTTTGGCTGTCCCATTTGCATCATGTTGAATTGGATTTTCTTTGATCCATTCATCATGAAGTCCTTCTAACGCACGATCAATTTTAGTATTAATAAAATAGATATAGTGATATATCGAATTTAAAGCATGATTAAGTTCATTCACTTCTTGTTCTATGTTAATCCCCAAATCATTTTTTCGTTGAATTTCTTCTTCTTTAGCAGAAATCAAATGCTCATTGGAATCGAGCCAAAGGCTGGCTTTTTGATAATAATGGTGGCTATTTTCTTTTAAATCTAACTGAGATGAAGTGAAATCAGGTTCTACTTCCTCAAAATTTTCAGCTGCTTCCTGGATTTCATCCCAGTCTAAACCTCGCTCTTCCGCAGCTTGTTCAAGTAGTAGAACTGCATCATGCAAACTATCTTGGAGAGAATCTAAGAAGTATTCTGCTTCAAAATCTTGGCTATGTTCGCCTTTGACTGGTTGAGATTGGAAATTTCGACATTGGCTAGAGAATGGACATTTTTCGCACCAGCGGTCGCAATAATTATAAATTCCAGGGATGAAATTCTCTTCGTTCTTCATGGCATGTGATTGTAAAGTATATGTTTGTTGTGGTGCTAGGCAAGATGTTATTTAAAGATAAAACAAAGAATCCTCTTTTTTCTAAAAAAGACTGAAATACTTGAAATAAATATTTTGAACAGTTTTTCGACTCAAAATTTAGAAAAAAACTTCAGAAATCGCTTCTCTTGAAATTTTCTGTGCGAAATTTTAACTGATTATCAGTTAGTTATGTATTTAAAAAATAAAAATTAGAATCAAAAGCTTTGTTTTTAACAAACAAAAGAATTACTTTTGCACTCGCTTTTAAACAAGGCGATTTCTAATAGAAATTTTTATCATTTTAAAATAATTATAGAGTGAATACTTTAAGTTACAAAACTCAATCAGCGAATAAAGATACTGTAGACCGAAAATGGTTTGTAGTAGATGCTGAAGGGCAAACTTTGGGACGTATGTGTACCAAGATTGCAACAGTATTAAAAGGTAAACATAAGCCTTCTTATACTCCACACGTAGATACTGGTGACAATGTTATCGTTATCAATGCTGACAAAATCCGATTGACAGGAAGCAAGATGGAACAAAAAGTTTACTTGTCTTACTCATTGTATCCTGGTGGACAGAAAAGCATTACGGCCAAAGAATTAATGACAAAGAAACCTTACTCAGTTGTTGAAAGAGCTGTAAAAGGAATGTTACCAAAAAATAAATTGGGACGAGCAATGTTTAAAAAATTATATGTGTACGCAGGAGCAGAGCATCCACATGCTGCACAAAAACCTGAAAATCTTTAAAATAGTTTAATATGGAAATGATAAATGCTATAGGCAGAAGAAAAGCATCTGTTGCTCGAGTTTACTTAACTAAAGGTGAAGGTAAAATCACAATAAACGGAAAAGATTATAAAGAGTATTTCACAATACCTCATATTCAATCTGACATTACTGATCCATTTCAAACTGTTGAGATTGATGGTAATATTTACGATGTGAAAGTAAACGTGAACGGTGGTGGATTCAAGGGTCAAGCTCAAGCTATCAGAATGGCAATTTCAAGAGCATTGGTTAAAATGAATGAAGAGTTCAGAAGTCCATTGAAATCAAGAAAATTCTTGATGCGAGATGCACGTGTAGTTGAACGTAAAAAATACGGTAAACCAAAAGCACGTAAGAGCTTCCAGTTCTCAAAACGTTAATCGTTGGAGAATTGCTTTTACCGACTTATTTGCCCCTTTTTTATGCGGGCGTTTTAATTTTTTTTAAAATCTGTTTGAAAAATATTTTTTGTAAAAAAGAAAATCGAAAACGATTTTTTCAAAACAAAAAATAACAAACTAAAAAATAGTAAAATGGCTAAACCTACTTATCAAGAGTTAATGGATGCAGGCGTTCACTTCGGCCACATGAAGAGAAAGTGGAACCCTAAAATGCAACCAAATATTTTTATGGAGCGAAAAGGCATCCATATTATCGATTTGAATAGAACAGGTGCTGAACTTGACCGAGCTGCTAAAGCATTAAAGCAAATTGCTGCATCAGGTAAAAAAGTACTTTTTGTTGCTACTAAAAAGCAAGCACGAGACATCGTTTCTAAAGGAGCGTTGAGTGTTGGAATGCCTTATGTAGTGGACAGATGGTTAGGAGGTATGATGACTAACTTTTCAACTATCCGTAAGTCTGTGAAAAAAATGCAGACTATTGATACAATGTTAGCAGATACTACTTTAACTAGTGTAACAAAGAAAGAGCGGTTAACGTTAACTCGTGAAAGAAATAAATTGGAAAGAGTTTTGGGAGGTATCGCAAACTTGAACCGATTACCTGGAGCAATTTTTATAGTTGACATAGGACACGAGCATATTGCTTTGGCTGAAGCTACAAAATTAGGAATGAGAACTTTCGGTATGGTAGATACGAATAGTGATCCTAACGTAGTAGATTATGCAATTCCTGCAAATGATGATGCTTCTAAATCAATTTCTATCATTATGAACTATATGGTAGAGTCAATTCAAGAAGGATTGAAGGAAGGAGCAAAAGCTAAGCAAGATAGAGCAGCTGCGAAAAAATCATAATTGACTTTTTTGTTTGTTAAAATTTAAATTAAATCACTTAATCATACTGTCGATGAGAATCGGCAAGTCTAAAATTTTTATAAAAAATGGACGTAAAAATCTCAGCTAAGGACGTAAAAGAATTACGTGACATCACAGGTGCTGGTATGATGGATTGTAAAAAAGCGTTGACTGAAGCAGGTGGAAACATTGAAGAGGCAATCGCAATCCTTCGTAAAAAAGGACAAAAATTATCTGCTAAAAGAGCAGACCGTGATGCAAAAGAAGGTGCGGTTATCGCAAAGACTTCTGCAAATAGAAATAACGGAATCATTGTTCGATTGAGTTGCGAGACTGACTTCGTAGCTAAGGGAGAAGGATTCGTTAACTTCGCAAACGAGATTGCTGATATCGCTCTTGCAAATCTTCCTGAAAACTTGGAAGCATTATTAGCTCTACCATATAACGATGAGTTATCTATTGGTGAAAAAGTAATTGAGCAAGTAGGTGTGATTGGTGAAAAAGTAGAAGTGAAAACTTACGAAAAGATAGAAACTGCTGCTGGTGAAGGTCAAGTTTTACCATACATCCATATGGGTAACCGTGCTGCTGTTTTGGTTGCTTTGAACTTAGAAGGACCAGATTACATAGAATCAGGTAAAAATGTTGCAATGCAAGTTGCTGCAATGAAGCCTTTAGGTTTGAACAAAGATGGAATCGATCCTGCTGTAATTGAAAAAGAGATGGAAATCAATATGGACCAAGCTCGTCAATTAGGAAAACCAGAAGAGATGTTGCAAAGAATTGCAATGGGTAAAATGAATAAATTTTACAAAGAAAACACTTTGATGGCTCAAACTTATGTAAAAGATGGCTCAATGACTGTTGAATCATACTTACAAAGTGCTAACAAAGATTTAACTGTAACTGAATTCAAACATGTTGCATTAGGTTAATTTTCAAGTATGAAAAATTAATAAAAATATAAAAGCGAATTATTTATTTAATTCGCTTTTTTTTTGACCAAATTTGAGAGATTTTTTTTCCTAAAAAAAGCAAATATAATTTAATATGGCAATTAAATATAAAAGAGTCCTTCTTAAACTTAGTGGTGAATCGTTGATGGGAGATCAAGAATTTGGAATCCAACCATTAATGTTGAGACATTATGCTGAGCAAATTAAAGACTTAGTAGATGCAGGAGTTCAAGTGGCAGTTGTGATTGGAGGTGGAAATATTTTTAGAGGATTGCAGGCCAAAGAAACTGGAATTGAAAGAGTGCAAGGTGACTATATGGGAATGCTTGCAACGGTTATCAACGGAATGGCTTTGCAGGGTGCATTGGAAGCTATCGATGTTTTCACTCGGTTAGTTACAGCTATCGAAATGCGAGAAATTGCAGAACCATATATTCGAAGAAAAGCGATTAGTCATTTACGAAAAGGACGAGTAGTTATTTTTTCTGCAGGAACAGGAAGTCCTTATTTTACGACTGATTCTGCTGCGGCACTTCGAGCAAATGAAATTGGTGCCGATGTAATTTTGAAAGGTACACGTGTGGATGGAGTTTATACCGCTGACCCTGAGAAAGATCCAACTGCAACTAGATATGAAAAAATTACTTTTAAAGAAGTATTGACAAAAGGATTAAAAGTGATGGATACAACTGCCTTTACACTTTGTCAAGAAAATAATTTACCAATTATCGTTTTTGACATAGGGAGAAAAGAAAACTTGATGAGAATTATTCAAGGAGAATCTGTGGGGACATTGGTGGAAGGATAATTTTTTTAAAAAAATAAACTATATAAAAGCGTTGTTAGGAAAAAACTAATAACGCTTTTATTATTTTGGGAAACTATGAAAAATCCCAACAAAGGCAACCGCCATTTTAAACGGCAAACTAATTTCCTCATTTAACTCATCTATTATTGTCCAATTTCGAGGATCATCTTCCCACTCCATATACATCTCAAAAACACCATTTTTATCACCATCAATTTTCCAATCATTGAGATTATTATTGTAGGGAGCTTTTAATGTTAATTTTTTTGAACCATCCGAGATAGTCCATTCATTCACATCGTTATTCCACTTCATTCGCATCGTAATAATTTCATTATCGCCTCTAACCTCCCAAATGGATGGATCATTCTTAAATTTTAATTTGATTGAGCCAGTTGATTCTCCAATTCGATAATCCCACTCCGACCAATCCATTTGTTGTTGCCATCTCATGGCAAGATTACCTTCTTCCTCTTCCTCTCCATTATCTGTAAAAATAGTCCATTCTCGAAAATCATCGCTCCAACTAGTTTCAAAACCTGTCAGGATTTGAGCGTTAGAAATCGAGAAAGAAAATATAGATAATGTTAAAAGTAAAAAATTCTGTTTCATATTGTTTAAAATAACAAAAATGTAGAAGTTATTGTTTGACTTTAGGAAAAAATAACCGAGTGTAATTTACACTAAATTCATCTATCTATTTTAAAACAACTTCAATTATATATTTTTACATAATTAAGTTTTTCTTTGCAATATCTTTTAAAATCGAAAGAATAAATTTCACTTAACTAATGTCAGAGACTAAAAATATTATACCTCAAGGACCAGTAGGTTATCCGATAATTGGAAGTCTTTTAAATCTTGCAAGTCCTCAGCGATTAGATTGGTTACAGGCTTTATCCGATAAATATGGAGATGTTGCCAAGTTTCGATTACTCAAGCGAGAAGTTTATTTAGTTAATCATCCAGATTTGGTAAGAGAACTTTTGGTTCAAAAAGTAGATAACTACACTAAAAGAGCCGTTGCTTTTAGTATTGTAAAAAAAGTTCTAGGAGAAAGTACGTTTACTGCAACAGGAGATGTATGGAAACGAAAAAGAAAATTAGTGCAGCCGTCTTTTCATAAAAATCGGATTTCTAATTTAGGAGAAATCATGACGGATGCGATAGAAGATATGTTGAATGAGTGGGAATTGATTTGCGATAAAAATGAGACAGTAGAAGTAACTGATGCAATGATGCGACTAACCTTGACGGTAGTGGTAAAAGCCCTTTTCAGTACAGCTTTGTCCAAAAAAGAGGTACAAACGGTAGCAGATGTTTTTACTCCACTATTGGATGAAACGAATTTTAGAGCAAGTTTTCCTATCCAGATTTTACATCAACTTAGAGTAAAGAAAAATACTGCCTATCAAAAGAATATAGATGAACTCAATTCGATTATTTTTCGGATTATCCGAGAAAGAAGATCTTCTGCTAAGAAGCATAATGATCTATTACAAATGCTCATGGAAGCTGAAGATGAAGAAACAGGCGAATTGTTAACTGATGAAGAATTGAGAGATGAGGTGATGACGGTTTTTATTGCAGGACATGAGACGACTGCCAATGCAATGTCTTGGTTGTGGGCGATACTTTCTCAACAGCCTAATTTTCGTAAAAAAGTAGAAGAGGAAGTTGACCAAGTTTTGGGTAAGAGAAAACCTACAGCTGCAGATTTTTCGAATCTTTCGTACACTTTAAAAGTGTTTAAGGAGACTTTGCGATTGTACCCTCCTGTTCCGATTTTGCCAAGGGCAATTAAAGAAGATGATACTTTGGGAAAGTATTTAATTAAGAAAGGAGGAGAAGTTTTTTTTAGTGCATACCTTTTACATCGTCATCCTGATTTTTGGGAAAATCCAGAAGTATTTGACCCCAATCGTTTTGTAAGAGAAACGGAAAGAAAGCAACATCCTTTTGCCTATTTGCCTTTTGGCGGTGGTCCAAGAATCTGTTTGGGAAACAGTTTTGCGATGATGGAAGCGGTTTTTATTATTGCGATGACTACTCAACGATTTCGATTGAACCTAGTTTCTGATCAACCAATTGAACCTTTGATTTCATTAACTACTCGACCGAAAGGTGGAGTAGAGGTTAAGTTGGAAAGGCGGTAATTCTTCATGTAATTCAATTTTCGAATCACAATGTTGTTTTTCTTTCTTAACGGAATATCTATTTAGTCTGATCAGGATCCTAAGAAATCATCCCCGTCAAGACACAACAAGTTTTGTCTTTCCTTATTAACTGATATCAAGATCAAATCAAGTTGCATGCTACGATTCATCCTCAAAAAATGAGATTTCAACGAAAAAAAATTCTATTCCTCCCTTTTTTCATCAATCTTGCAATCGAAAATGATAGCCACTTACTAATGGGTAAACTCTTTTGTCATAAATGAACAAAGACATAAATATACTGCGTAATTTTTTTTTAAATACGACATATATGGATATACTCAAAAGGTGATAAGTAGCAATAAAATACTTAACGATTGGAGTAGAGGAAAGACCGTAAGAAAAAATAGAAGGAAGGTTTCTTGAAATATATTCAGTTTTCTGCGAAATGTGTTAGTCTTAGTAATTCAAAAAAATGAGATTTGTATTACAATAGTATTCACAATGCCCAACCGAATGTGAGTAGGTTTCGTCTTTCATCATAATCTAATGATAAATAAAATTGAATACTTCAAGAAGGAAGGTTTAACAAAGTCAGCATATTAGTTAACACACTTGCTATGAAAAAAATATACCTCTTACTTTTTTTATTTTTTATAACATCGGATGTCGAAGCCCAACCTCGACGTTCTATTTTTTTGAATACGGGTTATTCTTTTAATAATTCTCTTCAAATTAATAATGGAAAAGTAAAAAACTCTAGAGGTTATGTCATCACCTTTGGTGGGGCATTGAGATTATTCTCATTTAAGAAAAATTACGTATCGCTTGGAATCGCTGGCAAAACTATTTTTTCTTCGGGTAGTAGAAACGGTGAAAAATTTAATGCTTCTACGGTACGATTTGTATTTCCATTAAGAATAACCTTACCTCTAACAGAACAATGGAGAGTCTCTACAGGTTTTAATTTTCAAAATAACTTAGATTTCCTTGATCCTGATTTTAGATTAGGGTATAGGTATTTATGGAGAGTTGACTATTCGGCAGGGATGAAATATTTATTAACCAATCAATGGTCTCTGACTGCAAATGCAGATTTTAATATACGAAATATGTCAGATGCATTTTTTTTAAACGACCCAAAATTTTCAGTTTTAATTGGTATAGAAAAGCGATTTCATAAAAGAAGAAAAACAAAAAAATAAGCTATGAAGAATTTACTATTTTTTTTAATGTTGACATTAATTTTTAGTTGTACCAAGTTCAACGAGGATTTTGAATTATTAGATATTTCGGAAGTAGATACGGAGTTACCTGTGGTCAATATCGAGGTAGATCGCGATGAATTTAACAAAATGAACGAAGCGTATGAAGAAGAAATTGAAATTGAAGGGCGATTTAATATGTTTCGAAATGGTGTTTTAGTAATAGAAAATGAGGAGGTTGAATTGGAAGTTAAAGGTGGTTTTTCTACTAGATTTCCATTGAAAACTTTAGGTGTTAAGTTTGAAGATAAGTATGATAATAGCGATCGCTCACTAATTAATCCAAGTAAAATTCTCCCTCATCATAATATAGATAAAATTAAAGCTATTCGATTGAGAAACTCTGGGAATGATTTCGTGAAAACGATGATGAAAGATTTGAGTCTGACTCAATTGGCCATTAATGCTGATTTAAATTTGGATCTTACTTACGGAGAGCCAGTCCTTGTTTATATTAACAATGATTTTCATGGGGTATTGAATTTAAGAACAGAAGCTAATTCTCATGGGATGGCAGGACTTCATGGTGTTAAAAAAAGTGCGGTTACTTTAGCTAAAATTACGACTCATGAACTCATCAAGAAGGACGGTGATTTTGATCGAATTGATGCGTTCGTTCAAGCAATAGAAGAAGGGAATCTAAACTACTTAAAAGATGAACTTGATATCGAAAATTTTATCGACTACATGATATATCAATCCTACATAGCAAACGTAGATTGGCCACATAATAATGCTCAGTTTTACGCGATTGATCAGGGGAAATTTAGGTTTGTATTATTTGATTTAGATGGAGCATTGAGACTTAGAGTAAATAAAGAACCACTCAATATTATTGAAGATAAACGGTTTCCAAATATACTTACCGATTTGTTTTTTATTTTTTACAAAGAGGAGAGTTTCCAACAAGCTTTTTGGAATAGGTATCGCTCATTGTTAAACAACGGAATTATTTCATATGATAATTTTAAACCAATAGTTGATGAAAATATGAATAAAATATATTCAGAAATTCAAATCCAAATTAATAAATACCAAGCTCCTGGTACGATGATCGAATGGAATATTGAAATAGATAAATTGCTCAACTTATTTCAAGAACGCGAACAAGTTGTTTCTGATTTAGTGAAATAATAATTTAATTCTTTGTTGGTTTGATGTGGAGAAATGAAAGTAATAATAGAAAACTCGAAATGACAATAAATGAAACGCCCATTCCAAAGTAATCTACTAAAACACCTAAAGCGACTGCGATAAGTGATGTCAGAATAGTTTGGTAAAAAGATTGACCTGAAAGAACTGATGTCAAAATTTCATTGGGAACGTTATCTGCAATTTCACCTGTAAGTAGAGGTTTCCGAATGTTTTCTAAAATATAAATAAAAATAAAAGCAATTAAGGATAAAATCCAAAGTTCATAATTATATAAAACTCCACAAATCATCCCTGCACAAAGACCCAAAAGTAAAGTCAGTTTTGAAATATTTTTGAAAGGTAATTGAGCAACTTTAAATGAATTTTTAGACGCATAAGAAGTCAAAAGAAAAATAATAAAGTAAATGATTCCAATGACTAAACCACTTTTTCTTTTTTCATCCAAATCCATCATTAAAGGAATAATCAAAATTACATTCAACATCAAAGGTTGAATGTAATCTTTGATAGCTTTTAAATAAGAAGAATGAAGCGCGGTAGAATTAATAATT
>CAJQQY010000036.1 GCA_905480595.1 uncultured Saprospiraceae bacterium
GATTCTTTCTAATTTCTTTAAGTAGCTCTATTTCCGCTTCTTTCGTTAACTCATTATCTAAATACATGGTGACTTTTTGTACTAGTTGTTGATAATTAGTTGTGTTATCCATGACATAAAATTTTAAACTACTCTCAAAAACACGTGAAATTCAACAATCAAAATCATTCACAAAAAGATGCCGGACGAGCCCAATCGAACCATAAAATGAACTTGGACAAAATGTCGGTTCAAATATGGAAAATCTAATGGTGGCTAATCTGCTATTCATTTTATGAATATTTATTTATTGATGTAATTATTAAAAATTGCTGTCTTTCTGATTTGAAAATAGTTGATGAATAAATTGGAGAGTAGTAAAAGTACTCTCTATTTTTTAAATTTCTAAAAAGATATTAATTCTTATAAAAACAAAGGTGACACTTAAGCCCTTGCATTTTTTTATAAAAATAAAATCATGCTTAGGATCAAATGTCACCTAGTAATTACTTCTTTCGTTTATCCTTGTAGCCGTGTTCTGCGGCATATTTCGTCAATCTTTCTTTCAACATATTTCGAGCTCGGAACAATCTAGATCGAACCGTTCCTATCGGAATATCAATAATTTTAGAGATTTCCTCATAAGTAAACCCTTCAATGTCGCAAAGTAAGATTACAGTTCGGAAGTCTACCGCCAAACTATTGATTGCTGTTGTAACCTCATCACCCATCATGGCTTGATAAAGTTCCACTCGTAAATCCACATAACTTGAGTATGGATTATCTCCTTCCTCATTGTGATAGTGAATAATTTCTTCGAAATCTACAGCCTTTGGTCGTTTTACTTTTTTTCTATAACGGTTGATAAACTCGTTTTTCAAAATTTTAAACAACCACGCTTTCGCATTGGTACCTACAAGATATTTATCGATAAATCGATAACTTTTCAAGTACGTTTCCTGCACTAAATCATCTGCATCAGTCTCATTGTACGTGAGGTGATAAGCAAAGGTTTTTAACGCATCGGCATGCGGCAAAAATTCTTCTTCGAAAATTTGATCGTGATTTCGCTTAGTCAAAATGTCGTCTGTTAATAACATAAAGTTAAAAATTTATCCTTCGATGTCAAATAAATTGAACGTGAAGGGAATGACAAGCATGCATTTACTTGATTAAAATTGATTATCAACACTACATACAACGAAGGATTCCAAAAAGTTCCAGACTTAATATTTTTTTTGAAAAAAAATAAGCCTCCACAACTGAATCGTTGGGAGGCTTATTTTTTATATTAAATTCTGAGTTTTTCTACTTATAATTTTCATTGAAAAATTCCCGATATCCTTCTATTGATTTGGATTTGAGAATTTCACGATAATTATGTTGAGTTACTGCAAATACTTCGTAATCATTATTATCTCCTAAAAACTTCTTTTTATTTGCCTCTATTCCTTTAAAGTAGGTTACAGCTTTGTCTTTATTTTTGAATCGACGAATAACGAGGATTGGAGTATTCGTATCAGCTCCTAAGTAAATATTAGAAATTCGAAGCTTATCTGTTTTATGATACTCTCTATTGTAATTAGAAACTTTAATCTTTGCATCACCTAATTCTATTTTCCCTCCTTTAAGCACCACTATCATATAATGTACTTTTTTGTCTTGCAACTTGAATTTCCCTCCTGAATTACCTTCTTTCGGAATTGCTGGATCTTCTTTTAATTCCCCTAAAAGACGTAAAATTTCTTTCGCTCTGGTTTGCTCAGGAGTCTCCGGATATTTAGCGACTACTTCTTTTAGCGATTTCACATATTCACTTCTACCTTTTAAGTTACCAATGCACATAGAAGACAACAAGGCGAATTTTGGTTGTAAAGTATTTTTCTCACCAAATAATTCTTTTACTCTTATTACTTTATCATAAGCACTTTGGTATTCCAAATTTGTGAAATCAGAATAAGTGTCTTTATAGTAATTTTTTAACTTCTCTTCTTCATTCTCAAATGCAATAGCTTTCCCATTTAAAACTTTAGCATAAGTGGATTCAGGATACTTTCCTATAATTTTATCTTTATAAATTTTCGCAGTTGGTCGCTGAGTCAAATCTGTGTATGAAAGATATTGGTAGTACCATGCATTTAATTCATGATCATTTCCAGGGAAACGATTTTCTAATTTACCCAAAGTCTCTACTGCCTTTTCATGATTCTCTAGTCGGTCACGATACAAAGTTCCTAATTTGTACAATGCATCTTTAACTTTAGCTTTTACCTGTGCAATCTCCTCAGGAGTACTAGGGACATCACTTAAAATTCTTGCAATTTCTTCATCTGTCAAGTCGCTTCCTTCTTTTACGACATCTTCAACAACATCTTCATCTGCCTGATTTGCTCCTCGTCGATTCGATCTTCTCCAGTCATCTTCCAATTTTCTATTACCCCACTTTCGTTCAAATGACCTTCTTCCCTTTTTGGCTTTTTTATCATCATAAAAAACCCACGTACTAGGTTCATTAAATTGATTACCTCGATTTGATCTTAAATTTGGCCGTGCAGCACTACTAGTTTTATTTTTTGGCCGAGAGACTACTTTATTTTGAGCCGCTAGCTCTTCTTCTTCTTTTTTAATCTTAGCCGCAATTTTTCGTTTATCCTCATCTGATAAGGTGCTAATCATTAACAAGCTATCTTGCAATTCAATAATTTGAATATTGGCAGCAATCTCTGTCAAACTATTCGCATATTTTTGAGCATCAGTATATCGGTCATCTGTTTTTGTCATTACTAACAATGTACTATCATAGTAATTTTTTGAAGACACATAATTTTCATCTTGGTAAAACAGCTGTGCTAAAAGTAAATATGATTCTGCTTTTTGAGCAGGATTAGTTTCACTTTTGTTAAGCGATAATTGAAGATTTACAATTGCCTCTTTTGTCTGATCTGTTTTCAAATAAATACTAGCCAACGCATAATGAATTTGATCTTGATACTCTTCATTCTTATCATTCTTCAACATTTTATTCAATCGTGCAATAGTTTGGTCTGCTGTAGCTTTTCCATTTAGCCAAGCATTTGTCTCCATATTAAGTTGCGAACTAAATCGCATTTCATAATCTCGACTATATTTCTTTGCTTTTTCAAAATAAGCGTAAGCTGACTCACCTTGACCAAGTTTTTGATTAAGTTGACCTACTATATATGCATATCTGGCTTTGTCTCCTTTCTTTTTTGTCAAATCAATTGCTCGTTCTAAAGGTCCAATCGCTTGAGCATATTTTTTTTGCTTCAAATAAAAATCAGCTTCAACTGGAGCCAAATCTCTTTTTATTTCCTTAAAAGTTTTTGGATCACTTTTTAATCGATCAATCAATCGAGCAGCTTGATCAAATTTATCCCTTTCGATATAAGTCCGAGCCAACCATAAAACACCCTCTTGAAATGCAGGTTTATGTTTTAAAAAGTAATTTCCAGATTCATCTTTTTCCTTCTTTTCCTCTTTTTTCTCTTCTTTTACTTCTGGTTTTGGCTCTGGCGTTTTTACTTCTGGTTCTTTCTTTGTAGTTTTTTTCTTAGAAGTAGTTTTTTTCCCTTTCTTTCTATTCTTCTTGTTTTGCTTTGCTTTCTTCTTACTTGCTTTTATTCTTTTTTTACGAGCAGCTTCTTTCTCTTTTCTTTTTTTCTCTTGTGCTTTTTTCTTTTCTTTTTGAGTTGCTTCCCTTTTTTTCTTCTTTTCTTTAGCTTCTTTCTTTTTCTGTTTTTTAGACTTTTTCTTTTTCTTCCCTTTCTTTCTTTTTTTGCCCGCATTCTTAGGATCATATTCATCTACCATGAACTCTAAAGTTTCCTCTGCAGATTCATAATCTTTTTTCACAAATTGAGCTTGCCCCATCAAAAGGTAACAATCATCTTTCCAATGACTTGCAGGGTGTAGACTTGCTACGATTGAAACTTTTTTGATTGCATTGTCTAAATCACCAGCTACTACTGTTGGATTATCAGCTGCTGAATATTTATAAACACTTAATATTTTATTGTAATTATCTTGGTGTTGCTCGTTCAAAGTTACGATGCTTGCTTCCAGCAACTCGTTCGCATTAAAATATCCGTTATATTTGGACGTTACATCGTGGTAGAATTTACCAACTTTGGATGGGTCATCTTTACTTTTTTGAGTAGCACAAGAAGAAATAAAAAAAATAAAAACCCAAAAGGATAAAAGTGTATTGAATCTTTTCAAAGCAAAAAAATGTTTAATTTCGTTTTCGAAAAAAGAAATATTTTGAAGAAAATTGTTGTCAGAAATTTTTGAGTGAGTTTAATATTAAACAAATACTCAAATTCGTTCTATTTGTTACGGAAAATAACGGTTTTGGATGCGTCTACCTATTAAAACCAATAGAACACAAATTTATTTTAATTTTAACAAAATAGTGTACAATGAGTGCCGAAAATAGTGAGGAAAAAGGTTGGGCGAGTTTTAAGGAAAAACTCCGAAACACTTACCGTCTGGTTGTAATGAACGATGAATCATTTGAAGAGGTGGGTTCTTACAAACTTTCTTTGCTTAATTTATATGTTGCTATTTCTGCGGCTATAGTTCTAGTGGTCATTTTGGTATCAACATTAATCTTTTTTACGCCGATAAAAAGACTAGTTCCCGGATACGGAGATGCAAGTTCGGGTGATTTGCTAGAAATCAATAAAACTATCGCCAGTCTTGAAAAGCAACTTAAAGAGCAAAAAAATTATACCGATAGTTTTAGAAGAATGATTACTGGAGATGATGAGACAGAAAGTGATGTTAAAGAAGAAAAAATAGTTGAAATTGATTCCCTTCAAGCTGTACCAATCATAAAAGAAGACGAAATACTTCGTCAAGAAGTCGAAGAAGAGGTTCAATCTCAACAAAGACAAAAAATAGGTTCAATAAATGTTTCTTCTAATGATATGCCTCTGGAGCAATTGTATTTTATACCTCCAATCACGGGTGTGGTAAGCGAGCAATTTATGCCAGACAAAAAACATTATGGAACAGATATTTTAGCTCCCAAGAATACACCAGTAAAAGCGACATTGGATGGATTTGTCATTTCTTCAGATTGGACTTTAGAAACTGGAAATACTATTTCGATCCAGCATTCTAACAATTTGATTTCTTTTTACAAACATAATTCAGCCTTACTTAAAGAAACTGGAAACTTTATAAAAGCTGGCGAAGCGGTTGCAATTATTGGAAATACTGGAACTCTTTCAAATGGGCCACATCTTCATTTTGAGTTATGGCACAAAGGAAAACCAATAAATCCCGAAGATTTTATCACTTTTGAGTAAAGTTTTCAATACTTTTGTGATTCTTACCTAACCAAGGATACTAACTGTATAGCAAAATCAATAAATCAACTTTTGAATCAAGACATACTCTTGGCATAATTTTGCCATATAAATATTCTATTGTAAAATATTAACCTATTTGAAATCATGAGCGAAAATAAACATGAATTAAACGATACCTTTAATGAAAAAGGTGAACTGATCAGTCCAGTCTTGGCTGATGGTGTAAAAAATTATTTAATTGACATTGACGGTACTGTTTGTGACGATGTTCCCAATGAGGAACCTGAAAGGATGGGTACTGTTTTACCATATCCTGATGCTTTACAAATTTTGAACAAATGGTTTGATGAAGGTCACATCATTACTTTTTTTACCTCAAGAACTGAGGAACATAGAGAAGTAACTGAAATTTGGTTGAAAAAACACAATTTCAAATATCATGGGTTATTGATGGATAAACCTCGTGGAGGAAATTACCATTGGATTGATAATCACATTGTAAAAGCAACTCGATTCAAAGGACAATTTACTGACTTGATTGTGAAAACAAAAAACATTGAAGTTTTTGATCACAAGAGTAGTGATTAGTTTTTTTTGAATAAAAAATAAAAAAAACGCAACTGAATTGGTTTTCAGTTGCGCTTTTTTTATTCCATTTAACCATGATGGGACAATATGTAAAACAATACCACTCCAAAACTAAACACTACTAGTAATCGATAGATATGTGTATACTGTTCAGTAGTAATTTTTAGACATAAATTCCATATAACAATACAATTACAAAAATGAATGATTGGGATTTAAACGACGGATTCGGAAATCGAAAATATTTAATACCCGAAGAACGAGAAAATATTTCAATGCCATTCTAGAAAAATAAATAAGTCATCCCAATAGAAAGTGATCTCCAATTAGATTTTCGATTTTGGTGCAACCTACTACTAGAAGTAGTATCAAAATCGCCACTAAAAACATTCCTCGCTCCATGATTATAATTAGCTCTTAAATATAAATTCTTAGCCAACTTATATTCACAACCCAAGTTTAATTTCCAAGTAAAATAATTAAGTTTTAATCTATAGTCAGGATTAGTTGGCCATGGTTCTACCCATTCATCATCACTTGTATCTTTTTGATTGGTAATTGCTGAGAAGTTAATCCCCGAAAATAAAACAAGTCGCTCTTTAAAAAATGAATATTCTAAATTGACAGGCATAGAGAGACTCCACAATCGAATGTCTCGATTCACTTCTTTGTCCTCTATCATAAAATCTAAAAAAATAAGCGAATCCATAAAAGTGTAATTACTAATTGCTTGTAATGTTTGAATATTTTCGATAGCTCTTTGATAAGATAGTTCTATACCAGTTCGTAATTTTAATCTTTTATAGAGACCAAAATGGAAATTAACATTGGCATCAAAACCAATTTTCCCAATCATTTTTCTTTTTTCATTAAAGGCATCTTGAGTACTAATGAATATTCCTATAACTGTATCAGCATCTAAAAGATAACTAAAATTATCTTCTGTCAATCCATTGGTAAAATCATTGATCGTTGGGAATGAGTAATTTGTTGAAATGCTCCCAGAAATTTTTACATTTTGAGCCATTAAAAAGAAAGGGAAGAAGATCAGTATAATTATAGAGAAGCGAGTTTTTTTCATTTGCCCTTGATTTGATAAGTAACTCCTAAGGAAAATAAATTAAAATTCTCCGAAGCTGGTATTTCTTCATCAGATGTTTCCCAAATTACAGTTCCTGCATCTGGATGAGGATTATCAATTGTTGTATATGTATTTATATCAAAAATAGTAGTGGGTATTATTCGGTATTCTGGTTTATAATCTGCAAAAAGATTAGTAGCTAAGCCTGAATAATTAAAGGAGATCGCCATATTTGAATTGATTTTAAAATCTATCCCTGCATTAACTCCCATTACATTTTTCTCAAAATATCGAGTAGGATTGATTGGAGTTGAAATATCTTTTTCAAAATCAGCTTGTAATAAATAAGAATACCATAGACCTCCAAAAAATGTCCATTTTTTAGACTTTGTAGTATATCCCATATTCAATGGAATATTCAAATAAAAAAGCTTTTGTAATCCTCGTTTAGGGTTATAATTCCCTTCACCATTTACACTAGTAGAACCAATTTGGAAGGTACCACCTTGAATGACTCCATAAGGATTATCAGGTATCGTTATTTGAGTTGTATATGATGAATTATCAACTCTCTGTTTGATTCTAAATCTAATAAATCTTCCTTCTATTCCTGATATCAAACTAATCCGTCCCATAATATTATACTTAACTCGAAGCCCCATTTCCAGACCAACCTTACCTTTTGCTGACCTTAGAATATTTATATTCGGTGAAGTAGTCCAAGTATATCCTGTAGAACCTCCTACAAAAGGAGCTGCATCTTCATAAATATCATCTTCAATGTCTAAGATGGAATAATTAGATTTCATCGTTACGCCAAATTCCCATCGCTGAGAGTAAATAGAGGTAGAAATAAATAGAAAAGAAAGGCTCAATAATAGTAATTGTTTTTTCATAACAATTGATTTTTTATTGTAATTATAAATAAGCGAATATGCTTTTTGGAAAGCATTCTAAAAATAAGATTTTTTTTGAAAAATTAAGAATCATTGTTCATAAAAACATTTGAAAATGTATCAAGCGTAATTTAATAATAGGAATATTAATTTTTTCCTTTCTTTGAAAAAATAAAGCCGCAAGCAGTTTCTTGTTTGCGGCTTTGATTCTTTTGTACTTGATGCTTGGAACTGCCACAGAGTGGCAATTCCAGCTTTCGTGTTTTATTCATCACTCTTCCTTAAAGTTGGGTCGAGCGGGACGATTTATTTTTTATTCCCCAGACGTGGTGCCAGCGGGGAACTGAGGAACACAGAGAAGTAACTGAAATCTGGTTGAAAAAGCACAACTTCAAATATCATGGGTTATTAATGGATAAACCTCGTGGAGGAAATTACCATTGGATTGATAATCACATTGTAAAAGCAACTCGATTCAAAG
>CAJQQY010000037.1 GCA_905480595.1 uncultured Saprospiraceae bacterium
CAGCTCCTCCGTTTTCAAATGAAGTTACTTTTATTAATTCAACTGTGTTGAAAGTTTTAACTGTCGCATCTGCGAAGCCCATTCGCTTGAGTTGATTCGCTCGTTTTTGAGCAACTTCCTCTGTTTCATATTGACCACTTAACACTCGTAATTCGTTATCATTTTGGGAAATATATAACTTACCTGACTGCAAATATTTTCCATAATCTAAATCAGTTCCTGGCTTTTGCAAAGCAATTTGAACTGTCGCAATTTCTTCACCTTCATCTAGTGCTCGACGCATAACGTAAGCATCAGGATAACCACTTTCATGCACATCTGGCAAAAGTTGTCGAGCCGTTTTCCGACTGCTATACCCACCCAAAAATACTTGCATCAAATTATCTCGCAACGGAAATGCATATACATATCCAATGTCTCGAATGCCATCAAAATCAGATAATTGCGCCTTATCAAATGCGCCAATGTGAATGGTATAAATATAATTTGGATTAGTTGATTCATTTGCTTGTGCAGCTGTGCAAATGAGGATAGTAAAGGCCAAGGCCAATAGGTTGGTAAAATACTTCATAGTGTTATGGTGTCTGTTTTTTTGAAACCTGTTCGATTTTCGAACAAATACTAAAACGTAAATATACACATAGATAATGTGTGAATCCAGTATTTTTTAGGGAAAAAAGTGTGTACCTAATTCCATCATTTGGATGACTATTGAAATTTTTTCGGAATATTTTTGATCATTTTTATCTACTCTGAAAAATTCTGCCTCAAGTTTTTCAGTTAACTCTATTGCGTTTATCCAATCTTTGAATTCCTTTTTATAAAACTTTCCTTTTATTTTTATCCCTTTATTTAATACTTCTGTTCCATAATAATAAAAGAAGTGAACGAAATTTTCAAGCCCTTTTTCCCTCTCTGTAATTTTCCATAATTGTAGCAAATCCTTAACCTCAAAGAAATAGGAATAATATTCTAAATCAGATTCACTAACCTCAGAATCTTTTTCATTAACAAACTCAATCCAATCTTCCAATATAAAATCTTGAATAGCTTTTTTCTCTTTTTCTTCCCAAGTACTCCATTTGGCATAATCTAATTTATTGGTTATCTCATATAAACCAATCATCCCTCTACCATTCATTTGATTATGAACTTCAAGTATTCTTGGTAAAAAATGTTTATAATGTTCTATTTCTCCCCAAGTAGAAATAGCACTTCCATGATAAGAACAAAAATCATCCTCTGCCAAATTTCTCATTTTTTTAGAAGTTAACTTTTTTACATCAACTGGATCTATACATCCACAATGGCAATAGTGCATATCTGATGTAGAATATTTTCTAAAAGTTGAGTAAAGATTTTCTATGGCTTCTTTTTTATTCATTATAAAAACTACTTTCTTTTTAATCTTACCTCTCTGCTATTAGAAGTTTCTTTTAATACAAATTCAATTTTCCAATCTCCAGTATAATTAAACTCAATATTAGTATCAAAGAAACCTCCTCTTAATATATTAAAAATCATAGATGAAAAATCTATTAATTCTCTAAACTCAGTCAACATCACTTTTCTTGGTTTCTTATTAGGATCATAATGAGCATATACTTTATCTCTTGCTTCTTGTATTTTTAGGATTGTATACTCATTATTGGCCAATTCATTCCGAATTTTATTTGTATACTCTAATACTTCTCTCTTAGATTTAAATACTCTACCAAGTCGATTTGAGTTTTCATTTAATTTTAATAAAAGTTCCTCGCCATATTTTTCATTCTCCAACCGATTTAATAATTTATGAATATTAATTTTTTGATTTTTATTATTGCTTAAAATCTTTGCAAGTTGAACAATCATTATGAACCTTAATTGATAATAATGATGTTGAAAAAAACCATGCATTTTTATTTTATTTTCATGTGCATGAATATCTTTTGTCAACCTCTCAGCATTATTTATTGAAATATTTAAATCAATTAAAATATTTGATAGATTCTCAAAGTAATCTTCTAGTTCTTTTTTTCTTAGCATTACAATTTTTTTATGCTTGCATTAATTTTATTCAATACAAAATTAGTATGGCGTGAGGGACTCGAACCCCCAGCTCTAGCTTGTAGTGCTAGCGTCTTTCCTTTAAACCAACGCCATAGTCGTGAATGGGCAAGACTCGAACTTGCATCTGTAAATATGAGGTTAACGTTTTTCCAGTTAAACTACCATTCACTAACTAATCTGGTGGGAAGCGGTAAGAGAATCGAACTCTTAGCTCTTAGCTGACGACTAAGTATTTTTCCATTTAAATTAACCGCTAACATGTATCACCATATTTCTTCTTTATAATTTTTGATCAATTTTCCGACGATCAAATTCTCATTCTCGATGGCTTCGATAATTGGATGCATAATCCTCGATGCACCATCTACCGAATCCAACGGTGGAATATATCCCGCGTCAAATTGTTTCTTTCTTAAAACTTCTTTCGCTCCCGTCGATACCCAACCCACATCAACTGCGCTCATCAAAATATTATAATTTTGATATTCCTTCGCTGAGGTTCGTGTCAACATATTAAGAGCCGCCTTGGTCATATTGGTATGCGGATGAAAAATCGTTTTATTATCATAACTAAACTGTCCTTCCGATGAAGTAACATTGATGATAAATTTATATTTAAATTTCGATTTTTTCATCAAAGGACTCAATTCTTTAATCAATAAATAAGGTAAAATCTGATTGATTAAATTCACTTCCAAAATCTCCGTCATCGAAATTTCTTCCAAGGTGGAATTCCAACTATTCTTCTCTCGATCATCAACGGGATTTCCAAATCGATTGAGTTCAGTTTTGATTTCCTTGGCATCGGACAACATTTTTTTGCTAATGACATCTGTCTTATTCATGGAAAGCAATGGGTTATTTTCATAAACTTTTAGCAACTTTTGCTCGCTTTGCAAAATAGGTAAATAATACTCATCAGTATATTTTATGGTTTGCGCCGCATTGTTGACCAAGATGTCTAGGCATTCATTTTCGTTGGAATAATGATTGATAAATTCTTTAACCTCTTTTAAATTTCGAAGATCTAAACCATACACTTTTAAATTATCTTTCCATTGGTCATAGTCTTTTTCCTTTTGCAGTTGACTTAAAGCAATCGCAGGGAATCGAGTCGTCAAAGTTAGGTTTGCATTCGCTCTTAAAAATTTAAGTGCTGCTGCATAACCAATTTTTACTCGTCCTCCCGTGAGGATGACATTACGATTAATCAAATCAATTTCTTTGAATCGGTTTTTATAATTAACTCCTGAACAACTAGGGCAAAGTCGATTATAAAATGAATGCGCCAAACTGTATTTTGAATTACAAGCGTAGCAATTTTTTTCTAATTGTAGTTGCGAAAAACTTTGTTTCACCGGCTCATCATCATAATACAAAGTCGCATTCGCCAAAGCATTTTTTGAAATAGTCGAATTTTGTAACACCGCTAAATCTGCATTTTTCTTTTGCGAATATTCCTCTCGCTTTGATTGTTTTTTGGCTTGTTTGTGAATCTTCGTAATCAATCCTGAGAACATTTGATTATCAGGATTTTGAAATGGCTGATCCTTGAGTTGAGTTAAAACTCGCAGACAACTCTCCCACTCCATTTTAGAAAATTTATATTGACTTTGAAAATCATCCATGATACTTCTATTTAAATGGTTCTAAAAAACCGATTAGTTCTAAATTATCTTTTTTCCATCTGATGCCTTGTCCTGAGGCTACTCGAATTTCATAAACGACATCATGTTTATAATGTGTAAAAACATTCCACCAAGTTTTTTTATCAATTATTTTTCTTACGATTGTTTTGGCTGCTTGTTCTTTTTCCTCAGGAGTTCCTTCTATCTTTCCCCAAAAAATATCTTCCTCATTTCTAGAAATATGTTTTTCTCTAGCTCGGGCAGCTTTGCATATTTGGTTATTATACAATGCAAAACAACTTTCCAATAATTGATTTTTCAAAGGAGGAATTCCATTTTCATCGATAATCGTTGCAGGTGTTTTTCTTTGCCCTAATATTACGAGTAAAGATTCGAAAGGTGTTTCCTCAATTGTTTTTGCAATTATTTGAGTTGCTTGATTTTCGTTTTTTTCTAAAAGAGATTTTACATTTTCGAAATATTGATAATGACTTGGGTAGTCAGAAATTATTTCTTCATTAAAAACTGGAAGCGGATTATGGTTTATTTTATTTTCAAAAATGTAGGAAAAAATTCTTTCTATTATCACACTCCAATGCTCGTCATTTAGCAGATTACCATACTTATTTTTCCAATCATTAGAAATGAATTGGATACTTTGGTTAAAGTGTGATATGAATATTTCCGCTTGCATTTTATTTTTTTGTATTAATTTAAAACAAAGTTAGAAAGGTACTGCGCAATCTTTTTGCGTAGTCAAAAAATAAATATATTCAAATATAAAAAAGCCTCATCAAAATAAATTCGATGAGGCTTTTCTATCTGAAATTTCAAGTTTTACTTCTCTTCAAATTTCACATTCGCATCTAACACCTCTTCATCCTCAAAACTTTCTTTTTCCTCCACCGTCAATTTTTGATACGCATATCGCAGGAAGAAAAAATTAATTATCGCAGTTCCCACATCTGCAATTGGGAAGGAATACCAAACTCCATTCAATCCAAAATACCTCGGTAAAATTAAAATCAAAGGAATCAAAAATATCCCTTGTTTCAATAAACTCAAAAACAAAGCTGGCAACGCTTTACCAATTGATTGATAATACGCTGAACCAATTAATTGCATGACCAAGGTTGGGGTTGCCAAAAATACTGCAATCAAAGCAGGCGCCGTTTGATCAATCATTTCTTGTTCATTGGTAAAAATAGCACTCAAATCTTTTGCAAAAAATAAAATACAAGCAAAGATGACAAAGGAGATTCCTGTTCCCCAACCAATAGATTTTAAAATTACTTCTCGCACTCGCCCAAACTTTTTTGCCCCATAATTAAAACCTGCAATTGGTAAAAATCCTTGTACCATTCCCAAAACGGGGAAGTTTGCAAAAAACATCACCCGATTAATTATTCCATAAACTGCCAAACTCATTTCTCCTCCATAACTAAATAATGTATTATTCAGAACTACTGACAAAACACTTATCGTTCCTTGCCGAGCTAAAGTCACTCCTCCAATGGAAAATATTTCTTTAACAATATTTGCACGTAGGTATAAATACTTCCACGAAATTTCCATTTCTGATTTTCCACTCGCAAAAAACCAAATAGTAAAAGCTGCACTTGACACGTATCCCATCGTCGTCGCCCAAGCTGCTCCAGCCATTCCCATATCAAAATAGACAATCAAAAGTGGATCTAAAATCGCATTAGCAATAGCTGGTGCTATTAATGTGAACATCGCCATTTTCGGTTGTCCCAAGGCTCGCATCACATTATTCGCCATCATTGCCCAAGCTAAAAATGGCACTCCTAATAAAACTATTTGAAAATATATTTTGGCAAAGGGTAGTATTTCACCCTTTCCTCCAAAGGCCTGCAATATTTCTTCTTGAAAAAATAATCCAAGAATTACTACAGAGATTGAAATCAGTAAAGTAAGTGTAATTTGATTCCCAAAGGTTTGGTAAGCTCGTTTTTCATTGCCTTCTCCAAGTGCTCTTGATATAATTGAAGAACCACCAATTCCGATGGACATTCCAATTGACGCAATTAAAAAGGTAATGGGAAGGACTACTGTTATTGCTCCAATTGCCATTGAACCAATCCATCGACCAACAAAAATCGTATCAACGATTCCATAGACCGACATGATTAGAATTCCTATCGCAGCAGGGATCGCCTGTGATCGAAGGAGCTGTCCAATGGGTTTGGTTCCGAGATCTTCGGAGTGTCCTTTCTTTTTGTTCATTAATTTCTTTTAGAAAAAATCGCTGTGCTCTTTTTTTATAGTCTGCTAAAGCAAACCACCATGTTAGAAGTGTTTTAGAAAAATGGCTTCTTGCTCTGTTAAAAATCGAAATCGTCCTCTCGGTAAATCCTTCTTTGTCAAACCATTAAAAAATACTCGATCTATTTTTTCAACTGGAAAATCTATCTCTTCGAATATCTTTTTCACCTCTTCATCTGTTCCTCCTTTCATTTCGATTCCAATTTCCTCTTCTCCTTTGCCTTTGATTTGACTGATCGAATGAACATTTGGATATTTTTCAATGATACTTTCCTCTATTCCTTTACGAGTTAATTCAGTAATAGGTTTAGATAAAATCAAATGAAATATAGAGCGAGGAGGATGTTCTGGTTTTGAAAACTTCTCTATCAATACATCGTCGTCTGTAAACAACAATAAGCCTAAAGATGTTTTAGATAAATTTCCGATAGGTTTGATTTCGACTTTTATTTTATCCGAAAAAATATTTGCAAATGATTTTTCGCCTTCTAATTTTTCAAAAGTAGGAGCGTATTTTTTGGGTTTGTTTAATAATACGTAAACGTATTTTTTATCGAGCTTGAGTATTTTCCCTTCGTATTTTACTACATCATCTTTTTGTACTCGGTAAGCTGCCTCCGTTGCCACCACATCATTCACTTTGACGAGTCCTTTTTTGATGAAAATTTCGCAGGCACGACGAGTTCCGACACCGCAATGTGCCATGAATTTATTAAGTCTGAGATTTTCTAGATTAGTTTCGGTAGGAAAATTAGTTGAGTTGGGTTTTTTCTTTTTGGAAAAGAAATCTTTTTTGGATGGCTTCTTCATATGTTTTTTTTTGCCACAGACTTGGTTCAGACTTCTTTATGACTTTTCGCTAATTTCTTTTTTCATAAAATCTAAATCTATGAAAAGTCATAAAAAAATCTGTGTCCGTTTGTGACTAATCTTTTTCCTAAAACGGAATATCTTCATCATTCATTCGAGAAGATCGAGTAATAATATTTTCTTGAGGCAAAGCTGGAATGTCATTAAAGTCAGGATCATCCAAGTTTGTAAACTTCGCATACTTATCAATAAATCTTAATTTTACCGTATCCAATGCTCCATTTCTATGTTTTGCTATGATAATTTCACCTGTACCTTTAAGTGAGTTTCCTTCCTCATCTTCCAAAATCCCATAGTATTCAGGTCGATAAATAAACGAAACAATATCCGCATCCTGCTCAATCGCACCAGACTCCCGAAGATCCGAAAGTTGTGGACGCTTCGTTCCTCCACGCGTTTCCACCGCCCTACTCAACTGAGATAAGGCAATTACCGGCACATTCAATTCCTTTGCCAATGCTTTCAACCCCCTCGAAATCATACTGATCTCCTGCTCCCGATTTCCTTTGTTATCTCCTCCCCCGCTCATCAATTGCAAATAATCAATTACAATCATTTGAATATCATGCTGCATTTTCAAACGACGACATTTCGCTCGCAATTCGAAAATATTAATCCCTGCTGTATCATCAATAAAAATCGGCACCTCACTCATTTTTTCAATCACGCCATTAAGTTGGGTCCACTCATAATCTTCGAGTTGACCACTTCTCATTTTACTACCAGAAATTTCTGCTTCCAAAGAAATCAATCTTTGCACTAATTGTACATTTGACATCTCCAGAGAAAATAGCGCCACACCTTTTCCAAAATCCATGGCTGCATTTCGAGCCAAAGCCAAAGTGAAAGATGTTTTCCCCATACCTGGTCTTGCCGCCACAATAATCAAATCTGATGGTTGCCATCCTGAAGTCAATCGATCCAATTCTGTAAAACCAGTTGGAACTCCTGTCAGTCCTTCTTCCTTTTGCGAAACTTCTTCGATTAATTTTAATGCTTTGGAAGCCAATGTTCCCATCGACTCGTAACCACTATTCATGTGATTTTGAGTGATGTTAAAAAGTCCTTGCTCTGCATCATCCAACAATTGGATTACGTCAGTTGTATCTTCATAAGCATCTCGAATAATATTCGTCGATACTTTAATCAATTCTCTTTGGATGTGTTTTTGGGAAATGATTCTTGCGTGGTACTCAATATTCGCAGCACTCGCCACACGATTAGTCAACTCTACTAAATAATATGGTCCACCAATTTTTTCCAATTCAGCAGACTTTCGCAACTCTTCCGTGACCGTCAACAAATCAACTGGATGCGACTTTTCAAACAAACGCAGCATAGCGGTATAAATCGCTTGGTGCATTTCAGTATAAAAACTTTCTTTACTTAAAATATCAATGATAACTGGAAGCGCATCTTTGTCAAGCATGATTGCTCCGAGTACCGCTTCTTCCAAAGCCATGGCTTGAGGTTGGACTTTTCCAAATACAAAGGCGCCAAGATCTGCTCCTTGATCGCTTTTATTCCCTTTTAGCTGGAATTCCTTTTTTTTATTTTGGTAGGAGTTTGACATAATTATTCTTTCAAAAAAATTAAAAAAATTTAGGTCTCCGATAGTCGAATATCAGATTGTAGTGTGATGGTTTTGTTTTGTTTTCTCATACAAATCAGGGATACAAATCTAATGCATAAAACCCATTTTCGATAATCCAACAATTTATTGCAATGTTAATAACTGTTGGAGAATGTGGATAAGTTTTGAAATGAGGACAAATTCAAATTCAATTCTTTTTAATAAAAAATTGAAACAGCCTTCATTAATTACATTAATTAAAAAAAAATATGTAATCATCACTAAAACCTCTCTTTCTTATTTTTTCGTATTGAAAAAGTGAATTTTCGCCATTTGATTTTAGGAATTTAACTTTTTCAAAAAAAATCAAATTGGGGAAAAGTTTTTTTAAAGGCTCAAATAAATTTTGATTTCATTTTCAACATATTGTAAAAATACATAAAATTTAAACAAAAAGTTTTAAATTTTTTAATTGATTTTAAGGAGGAAAATTGAATAACCAATACTTTATTTTCCAAAATAAAAAGCCACGATCCATTTCTGAATCGTGGCTAATTTCTATATAGATTGTTTTAAATGTTTTTACGATAGGTAATCGTACAGCTAATGTAAAACAAAAAATCAACACATTCCAACAATCTATGATTTTTGATATTGAATGATATTACATTTCAGATAATTTCTCTTTGAGTGCTTGCAGAATTTTTTGTTGGGATTCTATCACACTTGTTTGTTCTTTTTGTTGACGATCATTATCCTCAATATTTCTTTCTGCTTTTGAAATTGCTTCCTTCGCTTTTTCGATGTCTTTGTGATAGCCAACGTTTTTCTTTTTGAGTTTATCCATTTCCTTTTCCAATTTTTTCATTTTTTTCTCTTCATCCTCTATCTCAATATTAACTAACTCTTTGGCCACCTCAATAACATATTCTTCCAACATCTTAGCTGCAGCAGTATAGTCGCTAGGAAATGAACCTGACGAAACGTAAAATTCGCCCATTTGTATCCAAACTATTAATTCAGAGTCATCTCCTTTCTCTTCAACTCTAGCAAAAACATCAACATTTTCAGAATTATTCAAACCTCCTATAATTGCACCACTAGCTAAATATTCTTTTGATCTTTTTACCTTTTTTGCCTTGGCTCCATACCCTTTGATAAAACTTTTCCAAACCTTTAATGCTACTTTGTCATCAGCATTTAGTAACTCTACAACTATTGCATTGAATGTACCTTCCTTCATCGTTTCTTTTGATTCGGATATTTCTTCCATTTGAGAAAAACCGATCGTAGTAAAGAAGGTCATTAAAATAAGTAAGATTAGATTTCGCATAAGTATATCTTTTTATTTAGAAAAAATGATTTTAAATATTGATCATGTGAATGGTAAGTTATTTTTCAAAAAAAAACAAGAAACCTAATAAATTGATTATCAATACTTTATTACTATAATAATTCTTGTTTCTAAATCAATTTACAACTTTTATTGAATTCTTTTCAAGCCATTCCTATATTATAAAGACCTTTAATTATTGATTAAGTCACATGTCACAAAACTTGCACAATTTTTGTAATATATACTATTTGAGGTATGATATTATAATAATTTTAATGTCTTCGATCAACTATGGCCTAACAAACTTAAAAAATATATTCTCCCATGAATTGGTTAAAAATAATTCTATTCCTACAAATCCTTCTCTTCAGTTCGCAGCTAGTTGCTCAAAATAAGCAATTGGACAAAGCGAACAAGCGCTACCAAATTAAAAAATATGCTGAAGCTATTCCTCTTTATGAGCAAGGCTTAGAAAAAAATCCAAACCTAAGTGCGAAAGTTAGATTAGCTTATTGCTACCGAGTCAATAATAATATTGAAAAAGCAGTTAATCTTTATAATGAAATTGTTCTACATAAGAGAGCAAAACCTATCACTTGGTATTACTATGGAGAAGCTTTGATGAGTCAAGGAAAATATGATGAAGCTAAAATTTGGTTAACAAAATATACTGAAAAAAAACCTGGCGATCCAAAAGGTTGGACACTTATCGAATCAATTGATAAAGTGAAAACTATCGAACCTTACTATATTGTAAGCAATGTAGAACCTTTTGCACATAACTCTGAAAGCGATGATTCTGCTCCTGTTTTTTTTAGAGATGGAATTGCTTTTTCCTCTGATAGAAAAACTGGTGCGAAAATTATGAAAAGGAAATCGAGTTTTACCGGTAGAGATTTTTTGAGTATTTATTTGAGTAAAGGGAAAGGTGATGGCACTTACAAGGCACCAAATCAAATTTCAAAAAGAATTAATGATTTAAATAAAAACACAGGAACCATCGCACTTTCTCCCGATGGAACTTTTGTAGTTTTTTCAAGAAATAGCGATGTGTCTAATCGAAAAAATCAATATAATTTGATGCTTTATGGAGCTGATGTGACAGAAGATGGAAAATTTAGAAATGTAAAATTGATGAAATTTTGCAATAACAATGCTAATCATATGCATCCTACTTTTTCGCCTGATGGAAAAACGATATTTTTCACTTCGGATAAAAGTGGTGTTGGTGGAACTGATATTTTTTACTCCACACTAGGTGAAAAAGGTTGGAGTCGAGCAAGAAATTTAGATGCTCCAATCAATACAACTGCGAATGAAGGATTTCCATTTATGAGTTCTGATAACAAATTATTCTTTTGCTCTAAAGGGCATACTTCTTATGGAGGTTTTGATATTTTCGTCAGTCAACAAGATAAAAAAGGAAATTGGAGTCAACCAAGTAATATCGGTAGCCCGATCAATAGTCCTGCTGATGATATTTCAATTTATCTTTCAAAAGATTTGGAAAAAGGAATGTTTGCTTCTTCTCGGGAAGGAGGAGATGACGATATTTATTTCTTTGACATCGATGGAATGTACGAGCGATCATCTATAAATATGATTGCTGAAAAACAAGCTACAGAAGAAACTTTGGGTTCCAATGCTGAAGAAGAAACGATTGTGGTAGAACCAATTGCAGAAGTTTCAGAAGAACATTCATCTGATGGTTTTGAAATAAAGATCAAAACGTTGAAGGAATTAAATGAAACTTCTCAAAATGCAGTTTCGGAAAACGTTGATGAAATGATGACAACTACTCCTACTGAAAAAGTGGAAGAGGTAGTTATTCATTCAGCTAAAAAAGAAGATTTGCCATTCTCTGATATAGAGTCAGTTGATTCAAAAATGGAAACTGAATATAGTTCAAATCCTATTTCCGATAAACAATATAATATTGAAATAGCTGAGGAAAATTCTTCGTCAACTTCAAGGAGAACAGATTTACCTTTTATGCCTATGGAACCTTTTAATTCAGAAACTGAGACTATAAATAAAGTTGATGAACTTTTTGAAGAAACTGAAGAATATGCATCGAGCGATTTTCAAGAAGGATTGGCAAGTATAGATTCACCAATGACTGATGCTCTTCCTGAATCAAATGAGAATGAAAGCTACTCAGGTGATGCAAATATTGCTGAGATGAGAGAGTATTTAACACTTCAATCTCCACAATATGAAACTGTTTTTATTTTGGAAAAAATAAAATTCGAACCTAAAAAATATATGATTACAGATGATGTTTCTAATCGATTAGATGAATTGGTTGCATTGATGAATGAATTTCCAGTATTAAACATAGAGGTGAATGCTCATACAGAAAGCCTTGGCGATGATCGAGAAAATATGGTTTCTTCGATCAAACGAGCAACTGCTATTGCAGGATATTTGATTCGAAAAGGAATTGGAACTGACCGAGTAAAAGTGATGGGGTACGGTGAAACTCAATTATTAAATCATTGTAGTAATGGTGTGAATTGCAGTCCAGAAGATCACGCAATTAATCAAAGAGTGGAATTGAAAATTTTAAATCAATAGATAAAACGTTAGACGATTGACGTTGGACGGACGCTTCGCTTGAC
>CAJQQY010000038.1 GCA_905480595.1 uncultured Saprospiraceae bacterium
ATTTTCAAAGGAAACACTATTAATTGTTACAATGTCTTCGTCACCATCACCATCAAAATCTGCAAAATCAATTTCCTTATTTTGCCCTTCTCCGATGATACGAGGATTAGTAAATTTTAAGTTAGTATTATCAAAGGATTGCCAATCTAACCGACTCATATTTTCATGACTTGTAATTAGATCCTTAATCCCATCTCCATTCAAATCCCTAGCTTCCAAAGTACCATCATTATTTGTGTTGTCTGCATCACCCAAATAATCAATTGGATTTTCGAAAGTCTGATCATCTCTCCCAATGTAGATCAACCCTAATTCTTCAATGGTAGTAGAAGTGGTATAGTAACTTACTAAATCTTGAATTCCATCATTATTAATATCTACATTGTTTATATCATAACCACCATAAATATTCATTGGGTCATGCTGAATAAAATCTCCTGCTCCATTTGAATTTTCAAAAACTATAATTCCACCACTCCCTCCAGAATTGGTCACTAAATCCAAATCTCCATCTGAATCAAAATCATAAATAGTAGGTGGTGATAATCTTGTGGTATCTGAAATGGTTTTTTTAATCCAACCTCCTGCTTGGTTTAATTGATTTTCATACCAGTAAAAATGAAAAGCAAGAGGGTAGCCAGTCTTAACTCCAAGAAGAACATCATCATCACCATCACCATCAAAATCAGCAATTTGTAGATCTTCGGGTCTTTCTGTTAAGGCATCGATAATGAGGTTAGATGAACTGAAATCTGCATTTCCATCTGTATTGTTTACCCAACCTAAACTCCAATCGCCAAGGTAATAATCTGGAGAAACCATATCCAAATCACCATCACCATCAAAATCAGACATACGAACATAATATCTTCCCTCCAAAGACAAAATAGTATACGGGGCAAAATTCCCTTGATTATCTAACCCTTTCATCCATCCAATTTCTAATGGATTCCCAAGCATTACAATATCCAGTATATTATCACCGTCCATATCTTCAAAATGAAATTCACTAATAATTGTTAATTCCTGATTGGGTAAATAAATCTCGTCTGAGAAAGTAGCAGTACTTGTGATGGTATTTTTGTACCAAAAGACATTGTCGTTATCACATCCTATGATATCAAGAGTTCCGTTGTTGTCGATATCGTGTACATGGAAACGGGTTATACTTGAAATATTTGAATTGTTGATAATTTTGGGGTCATCCATTGTTCCATTCCCATCCAAATTTTCAAACCAAACCAAATTTCCATCTCCAGGTTCATTCGAAATTAAATCAATATCGCCATCATTATCCATATCTCCAGTTAATAATTGAGTTGGTCGTTCAATGATTTCTGTATTATTTGAAATCCTAATTGGAGCTGCATATTGACCATTTAGAGTACTGGAAAAAATAAAAAGTAGTGAGAAGAAAAGAGGAGTAACCTTTTTCATATTTTTTGTTTTGAAAAAAATCAGGTATAAGTTGTTATCAAAGATAATAAATCAAACCTAGATAACTTTTGGGATGATTAAATATATTATACGAATCAATAGGTAAGTAACAGATGTGCCTTTAGGTACATAATATCGGTAGCACAAAATAAAAAAAATAGAGACTTGTGCCGTAGGTACATTATGTGATATATCTATATTTCGTACCTAGCGGCACGAAAAGAATCATTAAATTTTTTTCTACCAATATTTGATACCTGACGGCATCTCTCGTTTGGTTTCACAAAGTTTTTAAATACTCCACTAAAGCCCAACGATAATTTTCAGACAAGGAATCTGCAAAAGTATGTCCTTGATTTCCATATCCTGGAAGGGTTGTATCGTAAGTCATTTCGCCTTTACCTCGATTTTTATTTTTGTATTTCCAACCTACTTTTTCCCAGTCATATTTTTTAGAATCTTGTGATCGTTTCCATTTTTCAGGTCGAGCACTACTTTTTAAAACTTGGTAAATAGTTGGAACTGAACCATTATGAAAGTAGGGAGCAGTTGCCCAAATTCCATCCAAGGGTGGCGCAATATATCCACGCTCTGGTTCAAACCATGATCGAGGCTCCGATTGAGCAAACCAACTTTGGTTATACCAACCTACAATTTTACTATCTGATGCATAGCTAGCATAAAGTGGATCAGTACCAATTTTATTAATCGAAACAACTTTGTTTGGGTAAGTTTCAGGTTCATCATATGTTCCATGACAACCTTGACATTTTTTTTGAAAAACTTTCTTTCCTTTTTCTGCTAATTCTAAATCAATTTTGCCAGGATACTTGGGAGGTTCGATTGAATTAATCCACGCAACAATGTGAACAAACTTTTTTTGAGCAACCCTAGCTGCCGTGCTATCTTTAATTCCCAAGACGGAAGCTTGGAATAATAACTTCGTAAAATCACCTCGACCAACTGCGGTGTAATACAATGCATTCTTTTTTTGCATATGCCAAAGCGCAGGAATATCGCTTGCTAAATTATATTCGCGAACATCATATTGAGGCTCTGGTGTATAACTTAAATCTTCGGGGTCTCGATAGCGCATGCAAGCTTCCGCGATTCTAGCAGCAGGATTGACGCCTGGGTTTTCTGTATGAATATAGGGAGCCATGAGTTTGAAGTAATTTCCAAAATCATCAAATGCCGCAATAGTCGTCGAATCATTTTTATATTTTTTTCGAACTCTCCAATTCAATAATTTCGCTGGGGTAGTCAAATTAGTTTGGTTGTCATTGAGGGAATTCCCCAAACCTAAAAATACTTCTCCATCTACTTTTCCAGCATGGCAACTAAAGCAAGTTCCGTTCATCACCTCGACTCCTTGAATAGTTTCAAAAACAGCGAAACCATATTCTGAAGCCAAACCTGATTTTCTAGCGAATTTTTCTGGATTTCGTTCTACTCTTTTTTTCATTATTGCATATGGTATGCCTGAACCTAAATATGCTCCTTTTGTCAAATAGTAAAATCCACTATCAGGATTACCTTCAGTATTTTGAGGATAAGGTGAAATAACTTTTGTTTTCCAATCAGAATTCTCGACGATTGGAGGTAAGTCATATTTTTTTTGGCAGGCAAAAAATAAAACCAGGAAAGATGCAAAAAGTAAATAATGCTTTTTCATAAAAAGTAAACAATGAATTTGGAATTAGGTTCTTTAATTATTCGAAAGTTTATTCATCTTAAAATAACAAAAAATAAAATGATGATTGAAAAGTTTTTAAGAGCAAAGCATTATCAAATATTTTTATTGACCATCGGAATTCCATTCGCTTTTCAATTTGCGGTAGTTCTATATTTAATTCCGACAATAAATGGAGGAGGAGAAATAGATGATGAAACCTTGTTCTCGATCATAAAAGTCTTTCCCGTTTTGATGATGGTTTTTATAGGAGTTATTTTTGGATGGCTTTATTCTATAGGAGTTGGTTTGCAAAGTAAACTTCCTGAAAATGTTAAAATGAAAGTTGGAAAATTTAAAGTATTCTTTTTTATTCCTTTGGTTTATATTTCTTTGATTTCGTTGGGGATGATTTTTTTGCTAAGTAACATTGCTTTATTAGCTGGGACTTTTGCTCCAGGAGTATTGATTTTAGTTTTCTTTTTATTTCACCTTTTTTCCATGTTTTGCATTTTTTATGTTTTGTATTTTGCTGCGAAAACCTTCAAAACAGTAGAATTGCAAAGGGAAGTTGGATTTTCAGAATTCGCAGGAGAGTTTTTTATGCTTTGGATTTTTCCGATTGGGGTTTGGATTTTACAACCGAAAATAAATAAGATGATGGAGGAGGAAGATGAGTTTTTGTGAGGTTACTAATAGCTTGCTGTCCGGTTGAATGTCAGACGTTTTACGTTCTCCCATACAACTTCATTTAGTAGAGTAGAGGCAAGTATTTTTCTTTTAGCAGATTATTCTTGAAAAAGTGATAACTTCCAAATTTTTAGTTTTCCAAAATTATACTTCAACATTGAATTCAACATTTACTCTTAATGATTTGAAAAATGCTATTCCTAAAATTGGAAAAGGCCATCCATTTTTGCCAGATCGAAAGTGGTTAGATGAGAACTTAGAGGAAAAACTAAATAGAATTATAATTGAACTCAATGATAAAGGTTGGAGTTTTTCTTCCATCCAAAGTTATAATGAGTGGCAAGAAAAAGTCATTCCAGCAATTAAAATGTCAACTCCTGATTGGCTAGTTCATTTTGTAATTTTGGAAAAAATAGAAAAGGAGCTTCAAGAATTTTATATTCCCAATACTGCTTTCGAAATCTCAAAAATGGATGCGCTCATCGAGCAATGCAAATCATGGAAAAAAGAAAATCCTACTGTTTGGGTTTTACATACAGATATCAAATCGTTTTTTAAAAATATTGACTATAGGATTTTGACAGATAGTTTAGAATTAGAATTATCACCGGAAGTATTTGTTATTTTAAAACAGTACTTGAAGGCAAATTTGGTTTTTACTGAAGCGACAAAGAAAAAAGGATTGGGAATAGGAGCAGAGTTAAATTATTTATTAGCCTCTATTTATTTGTGGCCATCCGATCATGCTATTTTTCATTCTGATAAAGTTATTCACTATGCAAGATATGTAGATGATATTTTGATTTTTTGTCAAGGTGAAAAAGAGTGTAGAGCTGTGCAAAAAATGGTAGAATTGGAATTAAAAAAAATAGGATTAGAATTAAATTTTTCAAAAACAAAAATACAGAGGGCAGAAGAAAATATTCTTTTTTTAAGACAAGAATTATAAAAAAAAGGTGTTTTCTCTTCAAGAGAGAAACACCTTAATCATGCTTACATTTTTTGTTGAGGAATTACTTCCTATTAATTTGATATAAAATACTCTGATCCGTGATTTTTTCATCATCGGCCAGTAAAAAAGCCTTACTCAAAATGACCATCAATGTCTTATCTCCGCCTTCAAACGGTAGCCAGATTTTCTTCTCTAACCGACTATTGGGAGCAGGGACGATGCATAAATATTGGTCATTGGGTTCCATCAAAATATTACCACTTCCGAGGTTGATTTTATAAGTTCGATAAGTGCCCTCCACTTTTAAGAAGTTGTCTTCAAAAGAACATTTCTTGGCAATTTTAGTCATTGGTATAAGCCGGCCTAGCAAGTCTTTTCTAATCTCCGACATAGCGGTTTGAGATTTTCTTCCAAAAGAAGCATCTCTCCAATAATTCATCAATTCGCCTGTTTGGTTTTGATCGAAATATGGATCGACTCCTAATCCCGCTACCGCAACAAATAGATCAACATCACGCATTACTTCAGAAAGAATTACTGGTGGAACTTCTGCCAAAGGCACTTGATCTCGCAAAAAATATCCTTGGCCTTTTCGGTTTGGATCTCGCTTCCTGAATTGTAAATCTAAAGTATCACAATCCGAATATAAAACTCCTCCACGAATATTGAGAATAGCTACTAATTCCGCGCTAGGGATATCAAAAGTAGGTGCTTCTTCATAGGTCATTTTCCACTCTCTATTTTTTCCTAAACTGTACAATGTATTTCCTCGAAGGTGATGTCCTGCGAACCGATTAGAATGGTCATTCGTTAGTTCCTCTGCAGGGGTAAGTAAGTAGACCTCTCGAAAGGCTTGCTTAAAAGGTTGTTTGATTTGTTGGTCAAAAATTCGGTTTCTCCAAGCCAAGGTTTCTTCAACAGAAACCAATGAAGGATGCCAAACACGAATGGAAGAATTTTCTGTAAAGTTAATTGTATTTCCTTGATAATCAATTGGTTGAGTGTTCTGAATCATAAATGAAGTATTTACTCCATCGTCTTCCTTGATCCAAATTAATTTCTCACAAATTATATTAAGTAGTCCATGATTTAAGATGAAATCTTTCCAATTGTCTAGAGGCCAAGTTCGTTGTTGGATCCATGATTTTTCAAATTTTCTTGCTTGACTATTGATGGTTTCTACAATACTTTTTCCTTCCGCTTTTACACTTTTTATCTCCGCCGCGAAGTCTTTTTTAAGGTGCGCAGGAACTGTTTTTTGGATTTTACCAGAAGCGGTCTCCCAAGTGATATTTACCTTAAAACCATCTAGCTCTAACAATGCTTTTACATCTCCAATTCCGATAGTTTTTTTACCATTAACTAGCTCGTGAGAAGGCACCGAACGATCTGCCAATTCTTCAGGAGAAAACTGTTTTAATAATTCGGTGAATTTCTTTTTTCGAGCAGCAATCGCACGTTTATAAACTGAGTATTTTGCTTTAGCTTCAATATTATTGATGATGCCAAATGCATCTAAATTTCCAATTGCTGCAAGCGTTTCCAATGCAATATTTCCAAGCTTTGCATTCAATGGACCGCCTGGAACTTTCTTGTAAGATCGGTTAGCGATTTTTTGTACCATATATAATTGACCATTGCCAGGGTGCAATCTACTCAGCCAAGTCAAACCTCTTAAGGCACATACTTTTTCGGTATCTTGAAACCATTCATCTCCGACAATTAATTTTTCCAAAATCATAACATGACCACTTTGGAAATCTTCCTCTCCTAGTTCGCCAACTATTTCAGTTGCTAGTTTTTGCCAAGTTTTGGAAGGCTTTCGATCTAGCGGAAAACGCAAAGATTGAATAAGTAATTTAGTCCAGGCAGGAAGGTTTGAAAGCTTATCTAATTCTCCACGAATGACTCTAAATTTTGGATCTTTTTTTAAGTCAATTTGATCCAAATCAGTTTTTAAGGTTACCGGTTTTATTTCTTCAATTCGTTTTACAAAAGCATTCGTAGATTGATCAGAATTTACAAATTTGATTTCCGAGGGACCCAAAATGCTTTCTCTATGTTGAGTGTAAGTTTTTTCATTTACTAACGTTACTCTTTGGTTCGACCAGAGCATATTATTTTCTCTATAAGAACCTGGAGCGCCTGAACGATTGATAACAATAAATTGGTAAGGAATTTCATTTTCAAATAATAAAGTGTTGATTGGATTTATGATACTTATCCCCAAACCATTAGTTGTTGGCAAATCGTATTGTACACCTTTAATTTGAAAGCGGACGAATTTCATTTTTTCTCGATCCTGATAAAATTTGACAATATCGACATCAGCCACCTCCTGCAATAACCTAAAGAATGGGCGAACTTGCTCTGGACTCATACCTTTGTAAACGTTTTGGTTGTTTCCAGGACGTATCGGTTCAAAACCACTTAATGTGAGTTGGTCAAAAGTAGCTGTCTCTTTTTTTTGCGTCTCTCTTAAAGTGGCAAATTCTTGGAGTAATTTCAATACGTTTTTGTCTTCTATATGCTTTCCTTTGGTCTGAGGATAATAAGCCCAAAGTGCTTCCAACGTTTTGATAGAACCATTTCCTAACAATACTTTTGCGGCTTTGACAATTCCTTTGGGAAGTTTAATGGTGTCCTTTGGTTTAAGGCAAAAAATGATGAAATTAATGATTTGATCTTCTGTCCAATTTACTTTTGCCAAAAGCAAATCCATGTATTTGCTTTGTCTTTTATAAGTAAGTTTTCTAAATAATTGAGGGTGCTCATTGATCAAAACGATTTTGCAAAATTCAATTAAGACATCATCTTCTAGTTCTAATGCGTTTTGGAAAAAAGAAAACTGATCAGCTTTAAAGTCATTAAATTCATTCCAGTCAAGGATTTTGTTTTTGCCTTCTGCCTCTTTTACCGCTTGTTGATAAAAAATAAAAGCTTGCTTTGTTGCTTCCGTATAATTTAGCTCACTTTCGTTAAATAGTATTTTTAAAAAATCAGGATAATGGGTTGCAAAATAGCCTTCCTCTTTCAAAACCACTCGTGGGAAAAAACTTAAATCTCTAAAAGTTTTTTTGATTTTTCCAGCTTTTAATTTCCCAAGTAAGTAGACAAGACATATTTCTGCTTGATACTCTTTTGGGAATTTTTTCGCAATGTGATTGGGAATTTTGACATTATAATCTTGCTCTGGAAGTACGGCAAGAAATAATAAATATCTCAAATACTTATAGTCCAACCCCGTTACTCGATCTGCCACAAGGTATCTCTCAAATGCCATTTGTATATAATGGTGATTCGAAATTAAGTATTTATATTCTTCTTTGAATGCTAAAAACTCTACACCTGTAAGGCTAAAAATAGATTTTTCGGAGTGTACTAATTGAGTTAAAAGTTTGGCCATTTGTTGAGAAGAGTAATCGCCCATATTGGTGTTAAAAACTCGATTACCTAACTCCATAGTTTTGTACCAGTCCTTTTTGGAGAAAATAGTGGAAAGAAAAGATTTCTTTTCTTTCGCATATTCAGGCAATTCATTTTTTTTCAGTAAGCTTAAAATTGATTGAGGGGATAGCATTGTAAATATATTGTTATAGATTTTTATCAAAAAGGATTTTCAACTTAAAGAACAACTGTTGCGTCAGATATCGGATACTTGAAATGTTACGATTATCCTCCAACCAAAGGCATCAGTTGGATAAATCTTACTTCTGAATTTTGAGTCAAAATCAATTCTTCCTGCAAGTCTTCTCTTTGCTTGCCATCAAGAATTACGAAAAAAACATTTTTCTGAAAACCAGATAAAGCTTCATAGCATGCTTTTTCAGCATCAATAGTTCCATCCTTTAGTTTTGCAAAGCGTTTTAGAATAGCATCTTGATTTAAGACTTGTTCTTGAGTGGTTTTGTAAAAAGGGGAAATACTTTTTTCCTTTATATGCTGATTAACTTCTTTGATTTTAGCAGTTACTTTCTGTTGAATTAGATCGCTAAGTGTAATGCGTTCTGAGGAAAATTGAATTGGAATTTCGTTAATTTTTCCAGTTCCGAAGACTTCTTCTTTGATTGTAAGTTGAAACATGGGTAGCTTGTTTTGAATAAATGAATGAGTAAATGTAGTTAATTTGATTTAATTATTAATAAGTTTAATCAAAAAAGTTATTAACTTAAACTAAATAATAAAATGGAAACATCTCTTCTAACAATATTATATGTGGATTATTGGGAAAAAGTAAATGCCAATTTTAAAAAAAATGGCTTACTTCTGTGAATATTCAAAATTATAATTCATCTCAAAAATAAATATGAATAATCATTTTACTTATACAGATATAAGTCTCAAACAAATAAGATGTTATGTTTTATAAAAGTCAAAAAGAGTTAAGGGGCTTTTTGACTGAATGGTAGGTAAGTGATATCGAGAATTTATCTACGTAAGGGTAGTAGCTAAATAAGGATTAACTGTTGCCAATAATTTGAAAGGGTGTTATTTTATTTAGAGTCGAATTAGTCTTTACTTTTTTGACCACCAAGGTAGATGATTTTGAAAGACGATTTTTTTCCAAAACAATAAAATATCTACTGAAAAGCAGCTGCTATATTTAGCAGCTGCTTTGTTTTTTTAACAATAATTTGCATTCCTTAATTATTATTTCTCTCCTTTTCTTTTTTCTCCATTCCAGGCTGAACGATTTCAAAATCTTCATCGGTTTTCGCAGCTTTAACCATTTTCTTTACATCTTCTAACAATAGTTTTGCATCGAAGATAACTCCATCTTTAACCGTATATTTTACACCACCAACTCTTACGACTTCATTGTCTTCCGTCAATTTGATGGCGCCAGTTCCATAAAGTACTTTTAAATTTTGCAAAGGATTTTCTTCAACGATGACAAAGTCCGCCAATTTTCCAACTTCGACTGACCCAATTTTATCACCCATCCCAAGCGCTTCTGCACCATTTAAAGTGGCAGAGCGAATTACTTCCAAAGGATGAAAACCAGCTTCTCGCAATAATTCTAATTCTCGGATGTAAGCAAAGCCATACAATTGATAAATGAATCCAGAGTCAGAACCAGCAGTTACTCGTCCACCGCGATTTTTATATTCATTGATAAATGTCATCCATAGATCGTAATTTTTTTTCCAAGCAACTTCTTCTTCCGTTCCCCAAAAATGCCAATATGAACCATGCGAAATTTTACTAGGCATATAAAATCGCCAAAGCGAAGGCATCGTAAATTCTTCGTGCCATTCCAACCGTCGAGTTCGTTGCAAATCCCGACTTGCTTCATAAATATTAAAAGTTGGATCAATAGTGAAATCCAATTCGATCAATTCATTCATCACCTTATTCCAATGATCAGAGTGAGGTGGGGCAGCTTGTGTCCACAACCTACCCGCTTCTTTGAATCGATGTTGTTCGTTTTGATAATTATAATCGAGTGGATAATGTTGTACAGTTCGATCTACAAAAAGTGCTTCCGGCAATCCATACCAATGTTCCATTGTCGTCAAGCCAGCGCGAGCAGATTTTAAAACATTCCATCGAGCCACATCCATTTGTGCATGGTGGCAAGCGGAACGCAATCCTAATTTTTTATTTTCATCTAATGCAGCAGCCATGATTTCAGGAGGTGCGCCAAAGAATTTAACTCCATCAGCACCATTTGCTTTATTTTTTCGCACCCACTCTCTTGCCCCTTCTGCGGTACTGATTGGTTCGTCATTTCCCATCCCAAAAGCGGTGTACGCTAAAATTCTGGGAGCAGTAATTTCATTTTTAGCACCTCGTTTTTTATGTTCCAAAACCCAATCCAAACCATTCCCAGCGGAAGGGTCACGGATGGTCGTGATACCATGTCCCATCCATAACTTAAAAACATACTCGGCATCTGCACCTTGAGACTTCCCGCCGATGTGCCCGTGCATATCTATAAAACCGGGGAGTAAATACATACCTTCACAATTTAATTCTTTGCCGCCATCTTTAAGTTGAGGACGTTTGGAGTCATCAATTTCAACCCCAGGATAGCCTACCACATTGATACTTTTAATGATATTATTTTCGACTACGATGTCGATTGGTCCACGAGGAGGTGCTCCATTTCCATTGATCAAAGTGATGCCTCGAATAATTAACTGTGTGTGTGGCCCATCTCCTCTAAATCGATTCGGTGCTTTTTGAACTTGAGAGAAAATGGTTTGGCTGAAAAAAAATAGCAATGCGAAGAAAAGGAATTTCTGGTTTTTCATAATGATTGTTTTGTTTTTGATAAATTTACAAGGATTATTTTTAAAAACGTAACAGGACTTTCCAAGTCTTGAAAATAAATGAAACAATGAAATTACAAAAATCGTTTTTCCTGCTTTTCTTAATTACATTTTTTACTTTTTCTTGTCAAGACGAAAAAAAGCCCCAAGCTAAAGCTAATGAGAAAACCGAAATGAAAGATCAAAAAGTAGGATCTCAAGAAACTACTAACAAGATTTTTACTTCTCCTCTTGGTAAAAAACTAACAGTTACTACTCCTTCTGAAAAAATGTTGGAACTTTATGAAAAAGCCAAGCAAGATTTTTTCAAAAACTCAAAAGATTTGGAAAACATTATTTGGTATGGACGGCGAACTGCTTATTTAGGGAAATACGATGAGGC
>CAJQQY010000039.1 GCA_905480595.1 uncultured Saprospiraceae bacterium
TTTTAGAGTTGATGAAAAAGGAGTTGGTTACAATATGTATAATGTAAAAGGATGGGATTATGTAGGGCTCCGAGGGATGTTTAAGGATGGGGCGGAACAAATGAGAAAAACGCATAACCCAGCACTTTTTCATGTGGATGAATTGACGCAACCACAAGGCCATTCTACTTCTGGTTCACACGAAAGATATAAGTCGAAAGATCGATTAAGTTGGGAGCAAGCAAATGATTGTATCAAGCGAATGGAAGAGTGGATGATTGAGCAAAAATTCATTTCCCCTGAAGATGCTCAAACTCTTCGTGAAAATGCAAGTCAATATGTAAAAGAGGCTAAGACGAATGCTTGGAAAATGTTTACCGATCCTATTAAAAAAGAGATTCAATCACTTTCTGAAATATATACTCAATTACAAAGCGAAGTTGATAATCCAGAGGAAGTTCATGCGATTCACAAAAAGATGAATAATCTCTTTAGCCCAATGATTTCGGAGGTTTTATCTAATGCTAGGAAGATGTTGTTTGCAACAATTGGAGCAGAAAGTAAAGCCCGTGAAAATGTTATAGAATGGATTGAAAGGATAGAACAATTAGGTGATAAAAGATATCACACTCACCTCTATAGTGAATCTCCAAAGTCAGCATTAAGAGTACCAGTTGTACCTGCAGTTTTTACTGAGAAATCACCGAAGTTAAATGGTTTTGAGGTCTTGAATAAATTCTTTGATAAGACCATGAAAAAGATGCCTGAATTGTTCGCCTTCGGAGAAGATGTAGGGCAAATTGGAGATGTGAACCAAGGGTTTGCAGGCTTGCAAGAAAAATATGGACTTGAACGAATTTTTGATGCAGGAATTAGAGAGTGGACGATCATGGGACAGGCGATAGGCATGTCGATGAGAGGGATGCGGCCAATTGCAGAAATTCAATATTTGGATTACTTAATTTATGGTTTGGAGCCATTGACAGATGATTTGGCAACCATGCGTTGGAGAAGTAATAATTTACAACAAGCTCCAGCAATTATTCGAACCAGAGGACATCGATTAGAAGGAATATGGCATGCTGGTTCTCCGCTAGGAATGATTATTAATTCATTGCGAGGAATGTATGTCTTGACCCCTCGAAATATGACTCAAGCAGCAGGTTTTTATAATACACTTTTACAATCGGATGATCCAGCAATTGTGATAGAATGTTTGAACGGATATCGATTGAAAGAAACTTTGCCAGATAACATTGACAAGTTTACTGTTCCATTAGGTGTTCCTGAAGTTTTACAAGAAGGAACAGATGTTACTTTAGTAACATATGGATCATGTGTAAGAATTGCCCAAGCTGGAATTGCTCAATTAGAAAAACACAATATTTCCGTTGAGTTGATTGATGTTCAAACGTTATTACCTTTTGATTTGGAGCATCAAATCGTAGAATCCGTTAAAAAAACAAACCGCGTAGTTTTCTTAGATGAGGACTTCCCTGGTGGCGCAAGTGCATACATGATGCAAGAAGTTTTGGAAAAACAAGGAGGGTATGAATATTTAGATGCTCAACCATTGACTATAACAGCTCAGCCAAATCGATCTCCTTATGGTTCAGATGGAGATTATTTTTCAAAACCCAACCCTGAAGACATTTTTGAAGTTATATATAATATGATGCGAGAAGGAGAACCAAATCGATTTTCTAAAATTCGGTAATAAATTAAAAGATGAATGATAGATTTTCTATCATTCATCTTTTAAAAAATAGAAAAGCTAAGCTAAAACTGATTATAATCTGACAAAAGCTTCACATATTATTTTTCCTATCGAAACATATATTATTTTTTAGTCTTTTGGATCACTAAAAAAAAATTATATTTGCCGTTGTATCAATTACAAAATAATAAACTAACCATTAATTCTACTGCCTTGTCGGATAGCATTGTTATTATACCTACTTATAATGAGAAAGAAAATGTAGCCAAAATCATAGAGGCAGTATTTTCACTCAATAAGTCTTTTCACATTCTGATCGTGGATGATGGTTCACCAGATGGAACTGCTTCTATTGTCAAAGAGCTTCAGAATAAATATCCTCAATCACTTTTTATTGAAGAAAGAACAGGAAAATTAGGATTAGGCACAGCCTATATTCATGGTTTCAAGTGGAGCTTGGAAAGAGATTATGATTTTATTTTTGAGATGGATGCTGATTTTTCTCACAATCCAAAAGACTTGATTCGATTATATGATGCCGCTAAAAATTGTAGTGGTATGTCAGTAGGGTCTAGATATGTGTCAGGTGGGAAATTAGAAAATTGGCCTTGGGATAGAATATTATTATCTTATGGAGCTTCATGGTATGTAAGAATGATTACTTTGATGCCTGTGAAAGATCCAACCGCTGGGTTTGTTTGTTATTCTCGTCAAATTTTAGAAAAAATGGATTTTAATAAAATCAAATTTATTGGTTATGCTTTCCAAATTGAAATGAAATTTGCCACTCGATCTCTCGGATTCAAAATTGCAGAAGTCCCGATAACTTTTACTGACAGGGTCGAAGGTGATTCTAAAATGCATGGTGGAATTATCAAAGAAGCAATTTTAGGAGTATTAAATATGAAGTGGAAAAGCTTTTTTAACAATTATGGAAAATCGAATTAATATTTTCCAATCAAATCTTCGATCTTAATTTTTTCTAGTTTTTTCTCTTGAAAAAACTTCTTTTCTTCATCTTCCTATTTTAAATAGGAAACCACGTCCACAAATTCCCACTTCCTTCCAATTATAGGTCAAATTTTCCCACTATTTTTTTTTCAATACATAATTCATTGAAAACCAGTCTCTTTTTGATGCATTTTTCTTCAAATAAGTATCGTGTTTCCATTCGATTTTCCTCTTTTATCAAAAATAGCATTTTTCTGCCACATCCTCCCACTTAAAATTAGACTGTATAGATCATGAAAAACAACAATGTATCCACTATTTAATTATATAAAAATCATTTTAATGATGATTTGACAATCATTTGTTTATAAAAAATGAAAGTCAAGAAATGTGGATAACTTTTTGCAAAAAAAAAAGTGGCAGAAAGTGGTAATTTGTGGGCATTATATTTACTTTTGAACTAGGTTCTTACAAATAGAACCCAATTTTCATAGAAATAAGTAGAGCAAAAAACAAAAATGCCTCAATTATTAGGAGAATATGACTGTAAACTCGATGCAAAGGGTAGGGTAAGAATGCCTTCTCCTCTCCTAAAGCAATTGGGTGAACATGAAGATGGTGAGGCATACACTTTTGTTGTGAATAGAGGAATTGAAGATTGTTTGACTTTATATCCTAAAGAAGTTTGGGATGACGTAAGTGAAGAGGTGAATCAGTTGAATACTTATGTAAAAAAGAATAGAGCATTTGTTCGATACTTTTTTAGAGGTGCAACTGAATTGAATACGGATAGTTCTGATAGAATTAATTTGCCAAAAAAATTATTGGATTATGCTGGTATTGAAAAAGAACTAGTTCTTTTCGCACATACTAATAAGATTGAAATTTGGGCAAAAGACAAATATGATGGGGTTCTAGAAGAAGAACCTGAAGATTTCTCCGACCTAGCAGAAGAGGTGATGGGTAAGGTTAATAAAGGGACTTCGCCTGGAGAGGCGTAGTTTTTCACGAAACCAACAACCAACTTTAAACTTTATGACCTACCATGACCCAGTTCTGAAGGATGAAAGCATAAATGCTTTGATGATAACGCCAGGAAGCATCCATGTGGATGCGACCTTTGGCGGAGGAGGACACACTAGAGCAATACTTGAAAGACTGGATGAAAACAGTCGGCTTTTCGGCTTTGATCAAGATGAAGATGTGCTGCCGAACTTACCAGACGATGATCGATTTACCTTCGTTCATCACAATTTCAAGTACTTAAAAAGATTTTTAAAACTGCATGGCGTAACTGAAGTGGATGGAATTTTAGCGGATTTAGGTGTTTCGTCGCATCAATTAAATGAAGCAGAGCGAGGTTTTTCATACCGATTTGATGCCGAACTCGACATGCGGATGAATCAGCAAGATGTGCTTTCAGCCAAAGAGTTAGTGAGTTCTTATTCTGCGAGTGAATTGCAAAGAGTATTTAGTGATTACGGAGAAGTTCGAAATTCAAAAACGCTTGCTGAAGCTATAGTTAAGGAAAGACAATTGAAACCCATTCTTACAACTAGTGATTTTTTAAGAGTAGCTGAGCCATATATTAGAGGTCAAAGATTACGCTACTTATCGCAGGTTTTTCAAGCAATACGAATTGAGGTGAACGATGAGATGGGCGTTTTAAAAACATTCCTGCAAGAGTCGTTGGAAGTTTTGAAACCTGGAGGACGCTTGGTAATCATTACTTATCACTCGATTGAAGACAGATTTGTTAAAAAGTTTTTAAAAGCGGGCAACTTCGACGGAGAACCTGAAAAAGACTTTTTTGGAAATATCTATCGTCCCTTCAAAGTCATTACAAAGAAACCAATACTTCCCTCAAAGGAGGAAATTAAAATAAATCCAAGAGCAAGGAGCGCAAGTTTGAGAGTGGCAGAAAAAGCAGTAGATAAAAGGAAACATGGCAAAGAATAAACCTAAAGAATTTAAAGATTATTTGACGCTTGATTTTAGTGCTGAAGCGGTTTTAAAAAATTTGCCTTTCATTTTATTTCTGGGATTTATTGGGATGATGTATATTATGAATGCCCACTACTCTGAAAAGAAATTATGGCAAATTCAAAAATACGAAAATGAAATAGAGGAGTTGAAATGGGAATATGCATCGATAAAAGCTGAATTGATGTATCAAACCAAACAATCTGAAGTGGCAAAGGCAGTAGAAAGTATAGGAATAAAAAATTCAACTTCTACTCCAAAAAGAATAATCGTGAAAAAGGGAATTGAGATAAAAGGTACTGAGAAATAAAACCCCCAATACCCAATACCAACACTCCCAATACTCAAAAAGAGAAATGAGTCAGAATAAAAATGAAGTTTTATACCGTGTGTACATTGTGTTGGGGCTGTTAGTTATTTTCGCGGGATTCATCTTTTATAATGCTGTAAAGATAAATGTGCTGGAAGGAGAAGAGTGGAGGAAAGCAGGTGAGAAAGATCATATCAAACCTCACGTAGTGAAAGCCAGCCGAGGAAATATAATCACAGAAGATGGTGCATTGATGGCCTCTTCACTTCCGTTCTTTGACATATATTTTGATTCGACGAGACCGTCGAAAGAGTTGTGGACTGATGCAAATTTGGATTCATTAGTTGTAGGGTTAATGCCATTTCTAATCGATGATTTTGAGATGACAGATTATGCTTTTAGAATTTTTTATAGAGATTCATTAATTAGAGCAAGGAATGTACGTCAGCAATATATGCGGATTAAAAAAGGTGTTTCTTATGCTGATTATGAACAAATAAAGCAACTACCAATATTTAGAAAAGGTCAAATGAGTGGCGGTTTTATTGCCGAAGAAAAGTTTAAAAGAGATAGACCTTATGGTATGTTGGCGCGAAGAACTTTAGGATATGCTCAGTCAGATAAGGATCGATTTGTCGGTTTGGAAGGTTTTTTTCACAAAGAACTTGGAGGTTCTGACGGAAAAGAAATTAAGGTTTATAAAGCAGCAAATAGAATCACAGTTCCAGTTCAGGACTTAAATTCAATTAAGCCAAGAAGTGGTGATGATATAGTCACAACTATTGATGTCAATATTCAAGATGTGGTACAAAAAGCATTACTTCGAGGAATGGAACATCATGACGCTCAGACAGGAACTGTCATTGTGATGGAGGTGAAAACTGGAAAAATCAGAGCCATGTCTAATATTGGAAAAACTCCAAGAGGCTGGTACGAAGATTATAATTACGCAATTGGAACAAAAGTAGAACCTGGATCGACCTTCAAACTAGCTTCAATGATGGCTCTTTTGGAAGATGGATATATTGACTTAGGTGATTCGATTGATCTTGAACAAGGGCTACATACTTTTTACGAGGAGGAAATGCGAGATGCTTCTTTTCATCAATTGGATTCAACTACAATTCGAAAAGCATTTGAAATTTCATCAAATGTTGGAATCGCAAAACTAGTTCAAAAATATTACGGTGACACCGATGATGCACCTAAGTATATCCAACACTTAAGAGATTTTAGATTAGATCAATTGGTCGGAATCGAAATAAACGGAGAAGATAAACCATATATAAAAGAAGCATATAACTCTGATGATAATTGGAGTGGAATTTCTTTGCCATGGATGTCAATCGGTTATGAAGTTGAATTAACGCCTTTGCAATTATTGACATTTTACAATGCAGTTGCAAATAATGGTAGAATGATGAAGCCATTTTTAGTGACTCAAGTTCAACACTTTGGCGAAGCAATAAAAACTTTCAAGCCAACAGTAATTAAAAAACAAATCGCAAAACCTGAGACTATTCAAAAAGTAAAAGAACTTTTAGAAGGAGTGGTCGAAACAGGAACAGCTAAAAAATTAAAAACAAATCGCTACAAATTTGCAGGTAAAACAGGAACGGCTCAAATTAATTATTACAAATTTGACCAAAGGGATAATATCAAATACCGCGCTTCATTCGCAGGATATTTTCCAGCAGAAGATCCAGTTTATTCTTGTATTGTAGTAATCACAGAACCTCGAAAAAATGGACGATATGGTTCAGAAGTCGCAGGGCCAATATTTAGACAAATAGCGGATAAATGTTTTATCCAACAAAAAGATTTGTACCCAAAAGAAAATGAGCAAATAGAAAAGTTAACAAAAAAACAATTACCACAATTAGATGTGGGCTATAGAAAAGATGTAGATAAAATTTTGAAAAAATTACAATTAAAGCACACCGATAGTGGTGTGAAAAATTGGGCAGTATTAACTGCTGATACAGATACACTTCATATTGCACCTCGATATATTAGTCGAGACTTAGTGCCGAATGTAGTAGGGATGGGATTAAGAGATGCACTTTATGTTCTAGAAAATCTAGGACTAAAAGTAACATTCGAAGGCTCTGGAAAAGTTGTCCAACAGTCACTCAGAGGAGGGACTAAAATTAGAGGACAAAGAATAAATTTGAAATTACGATAAATGAATATTTCTGATTGGTGAAAATTGCTTTTAGAAGGCTAAACTAAATTATAGCAACTTTTTACAACCCCAATCTTAAACATACTTTTTTACAGAACAAACAGTACGAGAAACTTCTCGCACTTTTGAAACACTACACAAAGTTTTTTTTGAAAAAAAGAAACTAAACATTGTTTGGATTTTTAAACTTTTGTCAGGAAAAAAGATAAAATCAAAATACGATTGAGGCGATTGATTTTACTTTTTCCCTGACTCCAAACTAAACTAAAATCATTCTTAGAAAAAGAAATCGAATTGCAAGAGCTTAATAAAATATTACAAAATGTATCAGTAAAAGAACTGATCGGAGAACAAAAGTTGAAGGCTAAAAATATCACTTTTGATTCTCGAAAAGTAAATGATGAAAGCATTTTTGTAGCTGTGTCAGGAACGCTAGTTGACGGACATGATTTTATTAAAAAAGCAATTCAAAGCAAAGCGATAGCAATCGTTTGTGAGATTTTACCTCAAGAGTTACACAAAGGTGTGACTTACATTCAAGTCTCAGATTCAAGTGAAGCATTAGGAATTATGGCTTCCAATTTCTACGGAAATCCTTCTGAGCAATTGAAATTAATCGGTATCACAGGTACCAATGGAAAGACAACAACCGTCACCCTTTTGCATGATTTATTTTCCAACATGGGTTACAAAGTTGGAATGCTTTCCACGGTCGAAAATAAAATTGGAAACAAAGTGATTCCTTCCACGCACACCACACCAGATGCGGTTGCGATGAATGAATTGATTTCCGATATGGTCGATGCAGGTTGTGATTATGCTTTTATGGAAGTGAGTTCACATTCGATTCATCAACGAAGAATTGCAGGCTTAACTTTCGCAGGTGGCGTTTTTACTAACATCACTCACGACCATTTGGACTATCATAAAACATTCAAAGAATATTTGAATGCAAAGAAAAAGTTCTTTGATGATTTGCCAAAAGATGCCTTCGCTTTAACCAACATAGATGATAAAAATGGAATGGTGATGGTACAAAATACCAAAGCTAAAATCCAAAAATATAGTCTGCGAAAGAAAGCAGATTTTAAAGTGAAAATAGTGGACAATAGTCTTTCGGGACTCCACCTTGAAATAAATGAAAATGAATTTTTCGGACGATTAATCGGCGAATTCAATGCTTACAATTTACTCTCAGCTTATGCCGTAGGAGTATTGTTAGGAAAAGACAGTTTGGAAACGCTTACCATATTAAGCCAACTCAAATCTGCCGAAGGAAGATTCGATTATATCAAAAACGAAAAAACGGGCATCATCGGAATCGTTGATTACGCACATACGCCCGATGCTTTGGAAAAAGTCCTAAGCACAATTGACAAATTAAAAACAGGTAATGAAAAAATCATAACTGTTGTTGGATGCGGAGGAGATCGCGACAAAGCGAAACGTCCCGTTATGGCAAAAACGGCATGTGCTTATAGCAATCATGTCATCATCACTTCAGACAATCCTCGAACAGAAGATCCTGATGAAATCATAGAAGATATGATGAAAGGAGTTCCGATTTATGCACAGCAAAAAGTTTTGAGCATTACCAATCGCTTGCAAGCCATCAAAACTGCAAGTCGAATTGCAAATAATGGAGACATCATTTTGGTAGCGGGCAAAGGCCATGAAAAATACCAAGACATCAATGGAGTCAAACATGCTTTCGATGACAAACAAGTTTTGAGAGATTGTTTGGAAGTATAATAAAAGATTATCATTCTCAGATTCACTTTGGTTGATAGTTGCGGCGGTAAATAATTTTACTGCTGCAGCTATTAATTTTTTCCAAAAAAAATCAAAGTTGATCAGGAGTTAGAAAATATATTTTGACATAATATCGGTTTCAAAAAGTCAAAAAAATAGCAGACCAAAAACCTAAATTCTTTTTAGAGAAAAGGAAAAACAAACAACGTCCAAATTTATTTGGACAATTTAAAACGAACGAAGCCAACAATTTTTTTGACCAATGCTTTATCACTTACTTGAGTACATTGCACAGATTTGTCCAGATTGTCCAGGCGTCAATCTGCATAAATTTATCTCCTTTCGTGCAGGTGCAGCCATGATTATTTCTCTAACAATATCATTATTGTTTGGGGGACACATAATCAAATTCCTAAAAGCATTACAAATTGGTGAAACCGTTCGGGACCTAGGTCTGGCAGGACAAAAGGAAAAAGAAGGAACCCCTACGATGGGCGGCGTCATAATAATTATGGCAATTCTGATTCCTTTTTTGTTGATGTCTGACTTGCTGAACATGTATTCCTTGGTGATGATTCTCGTCACAACTTGGTTGGGAATTATTGGGTTTACGGATGATTATATCAAAGTTTTTAGAAAAGATAAAGATGGACTTGCAGGGAAGTTTAAGATTTTAGGGCAAGTAGTATTGGGGCTGATAGTCGGAATTGTGATGTTCAATAGTGATGATTTAAGAATAAGAATGGATTATCAAGTTGCAGAGGAAAAAGAATATGTAGAAGCGATACAACAACCTAAAAATCCAGATTCAGATAAAACAGATGTAAAGGCAACATTAACGAATGTTCCTTTTTTTAAGAACTATGTTTTGGACTATTCCATTTTGTTAAAACCAATTTTTCCTGGTCCAGATAATCAGGAGAAAAGACAAAAATGGGCTTGGATAATTTTTATTCCAATGGTCATACTCATAGTAACCGCAGTTTCAAATGCTGCGAATTTGACAGATGGAATAGATGGATTAGCAACTGGAGTTTCATCCATAATTGGGGCGACGTTAGGAATTTTAGCCTACGTTTCCAGTAATGCAATTACGGCTGATTATCTCCATATTATGCATTTGCCAGATGCTGGAGAATTAGTAGTTTTTTCTGCTTGTTTTCTAGGAGCATGTATAGGATTCTTTTGGTACAACTCATTTCCTGCTCAAATTTTTATGGGCGACACAGGGAGTTTAACTATCGGAGGAGTGATTGCAGCAGTTGCCATATTAATTCGAATGGAATGGTTGATTCCGATTCTTTGCGGAATATTTGTAGCGGAAAATTTATCAGTAATGATTCAAGTTTCCTACTTCAAATACACTCGGAAAAAATATGGAGAAGGGAGACGGATTTTTAAAATGTCACCCTTGCACCATCATTACCAAAAACTAGGAATGCATGAGTCAAAGATTGTTTCCCGATTTTTAATCATCGGAGTTTTACTAGCAGTTTTGACACTCATTTCTTTAAAGATCAGATAAAAAAAGGCAGTTGCCTTTCAAAGACATAATCTAATTTTCGTGAGATAATTGAGGATTATATATAGACGAAAAACCATAGAGATCGGGATGCAAAATGGCTATTCTGTACTCGGTCTCAATAAAAAAAAAAGTTTGAGTATTCTGTCTCTATGCTGTTTTTCGCCAATTGTAAAATCCCTTTTAGCTGAATCAAGAAAGAAAATTTGGCTAAAAATCAAACATGATTTTTGAAATGAAAATAGTGATTCTTGGAGCTGGAGAAAGTGGAATTGGAGCAGCATTGTTAGCTCAAAAAAAAGGCTTTGAAGTTTTTGTTTCAGACCGTGGGGAAATCAAAGCGGAATTTAAATTAGAATTAGAGAAAGCAAAAATTCCATACGAGGAATTACAACATACGGAAAGTAAAATTTTCGAAGCTTCAGAGATAATAAAAAGTCCAGGTATTCCTGACAAAGTTGCTTTAATTAAAGAATTAAAAAAACGAGGAATTCCAGTCATCTCTGAAATTGAATTTGCGGCAAGATTTACCAACGCTACCATCATCGGAATTACAGGTAGCAATGGAAAAACTACCACTACTAAACTCATTTTTCACTTGCTCAAAACAGCAGGTTTAAATGTAGCAGTTGGTGGAAATATCGGGACGAGTTTTGCTCGACTTTTGGCAAATGGGAATCATGATTATTATGTGTTGGAACTTAGTAGTTTTCAACTCGATGGTATTCAAAATTTCCGACCAGATGTAAGTGTATTGTTAAATGTCACGCCCGACCATTTGGATAGATATGATTATAAAATGGAAAATTACATCTATTCAAAATTTAGAATAACTGAAAATCAAGAAGAGAACGATCTTTTTATTTATAATGGTTTTGATGAAAACATTAAAACCTATTTGCAGGACAAACAACTGATTGTTAGAGGTTTACCCGTTGATGAAGTTTTTTATAAAAAAAATAAATTAACGGTAGCGGTCTCAGAATTTGATACTACAAAGTGCAGCCTAAAGGGGCAGCATAACATGTTCAACGCCACTTGTGCAATTCACGCAGCAAAAGCAATTGGCGTTGACGACCAATTTATTCAGCAGGGTTTAGATACTTTTATCAATGCTCCGCACCGTCTAGAATTTGTAGCTACTATTGAAGGAGTTGACTTCATCAATGATAGCAAAGCAACCAATGTAGATGCTGTTTTTTACGCACTTTCAGCGATGGAAAAACCAGTCATCTGGGTGGTCGGAGGAGTAGACAAGGGCAATGATTACAAGGCTATCGAAAAGTTAGTTTTGGAAAGAGTAAAAGCTATTGTTTGCTTAGGAGTTGACAACAAACCAATCATTGAAGCCTTCCTCGGAAAGGTGGAAATAATTGAAGAAACGCAAAGTTGTCGGGATGCAATTAAAGTTTCCCAACAATATGCACACGTGGGTGATGTAGTTTTACTTTCACCCGCTTGCGCAAGTTTCGATTTGTTTAAAAACTACATTGACAGAGGTGATCAATTTAAAACTGCGGTTTTTGAAATGATGAGTGATGACGGATAATGATGAATGTTCTCTATCACAAGTTCATATTTCATCATTTATAGTTAATCATTAAAAAAGAAAAATGTCATTTGGAAATCAATTGTATGCTAAGTTAAGAGGTGACCGAGTCATCTGGATGATCGTAGCAATTTTGTCGATTTATTCCATTTTAACTGTGTATAGTGCATCGACTACGGAAGCGTATCGATTGAGTGGAGGAAATACGGAGGCGGCGATGATCAAGCATACGACATTTATTTTGTTTGGGTTGTTTTTGACTTATGTATGTTACTTAACACCATACATACAGTACAAAAGAATGGCTCCTTACTTAATGTTGATTACGATTCCATTGTTGGTTTACACCATGGCATTTGGAGTTGAACTTAACGAAGCTACCCGATGGATAAGAGTTCCATTTGTGGGTTTGACATTTCAACCGTCTGATTTTGCGAAGCTTGCTCTTGTAATTTATGTTGCAAAAGCAATCTCCTCAAAGCAGGAATACATTGATGATTTCAATGATGCATTTATGCCAATCATAATTCCAATTTTGATTGTGTGTGGACTGATTGCACCAGATGATTTATCAACAGCAGCGGTGCTGTTTTTTACTTGCCTTTTGATGATGTTCATGGGGCGTGT
>CAJQQY010000040.1 GCA_905480595.1 uncultured Saprospiraceae bacterium
TGGCGTTAGATTCAAAAACACCAATGCTAGTTTTGAAGAAAAAATAATTAGAATTTTACATTCAAAGAAAACCATCCAATTGTCTTATTTAATTGGATGGTTTTCTTTTTTGTATAATTCTAGGATAATATTTGTCACCTAAAAAAAATTATAATACATTTATTCTGATAAGTTATTATATCGTTGATAATCAACATTTTAGATGTACTAATCATTATGAAAACAGAAGTTAGATATATGGTGCATGGCCTTTATCTACAAGTTGTAGCCGATTAAAAGAAAAATCATTAAAAATTAAATGTCAGTTCGTAGAAGCCCTGATAAAGTATAGAAGAAAATGAGCAACTATCTACCCATATCAACATCCAATAAGTCCATTGTAGTTCTCCCTTTTGTTAATATGAGTTCCGACCCTGAGAACGAATACTTCAGCGATGGAATTACTGAAGAAATAATCAACGCCCTAACCACCGTGAAGGGCTTGAAAGTCATTGCCCGCACATCCTCTTTTGCATTTAAGAATAAAAATATAGATGTGCGAACCATTGGTGATCAGTTAGGGGTAAGTACTGTTTTGGAGGGGAGCGTGCGGAAAGCTAAAAATAGGGTTCGCATTACAGCGCAGTTAATCGATACTAATGACGGCACTCACTTCTGGTCAAAGAATTTCGATCGGGATTTGGAGGATATCTTTTCCTTGCAAGATGAAATCAGTTTGCTCATTGCAGACCAAATCCGTGAAAATTTTGGGCATCTCGAAATTTCGTCTTTTCCCAACGCTATCCCAACTCAAAATATCAAGGCTTATGATTTATGGTTGAAAGGGAGTTATCATTTAAAAAGGAAAGACTTTGATGACATTAAAAAAGCAATGAATTTCTTCAAAGGTGCAATTAAAATTGACCCGAACTATGCAGACGCCTATGCCTTTTTGGGAGAAGCATATATTCACGCGGCGACCTACAATATGATACCCAATAAAGAAGGGAATGACCTAGCGAGAAATGCAGCTGAAAAAGCCATCGAATTAAACGCAGAAAATGCACAGGCACATATGATGCTTGCTTATATCAAACTGTTCTCGGATTGGAATTGGGACGCTGCCATAATTGAATACGATAAGGCAATAAAATATGGTCTATCTGACCAAAATGAATTCATTACCTATTATTATATATTTATCAAGGAGGATTTTGAACGGGCGATTCAAGTATCCAAAAGAGTGTCTGAAACTGACCCTCTTGATGTTCATACACATTGGCAATTGGGCTTGATCTATTATTTTGCTCGTAGATTTGAAGAGGCAATTGCAGCATTTAATAAAGCCTTGGAAATTGACTCTAATTTTGGCGAAGCAATTCGTTACAGAGGTTTAGCCTTGGGGTATTTAGGAAAATATAAGGAAGCATTAATTGACATCAATAAGGCACTTGAACTTACAAATGGTCAAGGACTTGCCAGCTTAGATTTATTGGTGGTGAAAATACTTATGGGTAAGAAAGAAGAGGTCTTAGCGGTTATAAAAAAATCGAAATACATGGACTCCTCTGACCCAGCATTATTATTTTCTCTTTTAAATATGCCTCATGAAGCCATGTACTGGTTAGACAAAGCTTTCGAAGAACGCTCCGTAACGATGGTAACCTTGAAGAATTTTTGGGTCTGGGATAACCTTCGGGATAATGCTCGGTTTAAAGAAATTTATGCCCAAATGAATTTTCCCCCATCTATAAAAAACAAGCAGATTCTTGAACCTATAAACATAACTCAAACCACTTTCATTAGTACTTCATTGTTAAGCAAAGATGAAATAGAAAACTATTTAGAAAAATTAGATGAGCTAATGAAAGTAGATAAAATATATAAAGATCCATCTATGTCATTAAGGCATTTAGCGGAGAAACTGGAAGTGAGTTCTAATAAATTATCATGGCTGCTCAATGAACAGATTGGTAAGAACTTTAATGAATATATTAATACTTTCCGATTAGTAACTTTCAAAGAAAAAGCATTAAACCCAAATAACAGCCATCTTACTCTTTTGGGTTTAGCCTATGAAAGTGGCTTTAATTCCAAAACGGTATTCAATGCTTTTTTTAAAAAAATGGAAGGAATGACTCCAAGAATATGGGTGAAATCTCATAAAAAATAAACTAACTATGAAAGGCGAAGCTAAGCCCCAATTTACGCGCTATCAATTTCTTTTAGTAGCTATCATTGCAGTAGTTTTAATGACTATAGTTTTGGACTTCATGCTTATGTCCGCATTGTCGGCAATCCTTCTTCCTAAACTTGAAATCACTACCAAACAGTTTGGTTTACTTGCGTCTGCATATCCAATTAGTGCAGGAATATCTGCTATTTTAATTTCAGGTTATGCTGACAAAATTGATCGGAAAAAATTGCTTTTATTTTTTTACTCAGGTTTTTTGCTAGGTGTTTTATTTTGTACAATTGCACCTTCATTCCAAACATTGATTGTTGCTAGGATTATAACAGGTATATTCGGAGGTGTTGTAGGTCCTATTTGTTTTGCCATCGTAACTGATTTATTTGAAACGACCCAAAGAGGTAGGGCTTTTGGAATTCTACAAATGGCTTCTGCAGGTAGTCAAATTTTGGGTTTACCACTTGCGCTCTACTTAGCTTCAGAGGTAGATTGGCGTGTAGCTTTTGGGTTGGTTTTGTTTTTAGGAATCATTGCAGTTTTTCTTGTTTTTTGGAAAATAATGTCCATAGATAAACATCTACAAATACCGGCAAAAGTCAACCCTTTGCATCATTCTTTAAAAATAATCAGTAATAAAAATTATTTAGTAGTGTTTTTAAACAACACAGTTTTGGTATCAGGAGATATTATTTTGATGACCTTTAGCTCTGCATTTTGCACTAACAATCTTGGAGTAGCTCTTGACGACCTCCCTTTACTTTATGGAATTGCAGGGATTGCTACTTTTATATTTGCCCCCATCATTGGTCGTTTGACAGATAAGTATGGAACACTAAATATTTTTTTGGTTGGGACTATCCTGACAATAACGATGGTAGCGGTATTTACGAACTTGGGAATAAATCCTCTTTGGACAGTTATCATCGTTCATACCCTACTCTTTCTTGGAAATAATGCTCGAAGTATCTCCTCTTCAGCTTTAGGAACAGTTGTTCCGGAGATTGAAGACCGAGGTGCATTCATGGCTGTTGATGCTGCAATGCAACTGGCAATTGGAGGTATGGCAGCCATGATAGCAGGATTGATCGTATTTCAATCTGAAGATGGAATGATAAATAATTTTCCCACCTTAGGGGTTGTGGTAATATCATTGATGATTTTAACTAGTGGGTTGATGTATGTGATTAATCGAATGGTAAAAAGAAGAGGTGACGCCGAGAGCTTGGGTGAAATTGAAAAAACAAACTAATAAAATTGAAAAAAACTCTAAAACTTAGCAAAAAGATTTAGCCAAAAATGTATATTAAACTTGTTACTCTTTATGAAGTTGTTTTAAAATGGCTTGCTGACCTACGCGAAAAACATTGTGAATATTGAGCTTCAGCTTTTTTTCGTCCCAACCCTCAGAGGTTGAAACTCAAAAAGAGCTTCGCTTCGCTGTCAATATCCACAAGCCTTTCCGCTCGGTTTCAGCAGATATTTTAAAACAACTTCTATTATTGAACTATTCCACGTACCAAATCTCGCAAAAACGTCCGTAATTTCATTTCCGCACGATTGACATAAATTTTCGCTTCATCTTTGTATTGGCAATACGATAAAAGTTAAATCAAATTTTCACGAAAACTTTTTTAATTCATCACATTTTAGGTTAAAAAAAAGAATGCTTTGAACCCCCAAAAAACATTATGAAAAACCCATTTCATTCCCTAGTTATTCAGATTGTAATTGTATTGTTATTATTTTCAACAACAATGTCCGCACAAAATTTAACTCAAACCGTAAGAGGTGTTATTTCGGATTTTGACACCCAATTATCCCTCTTCGGTGCGGAGGTAATTGTAAAAAATTCAGACCCACTTCTCGGTAGTGTCACCGATGAAAATGGAAATTTTATTTTGAAAAATGTACCAGTTGGTAGAATTGAATTACAGATTTCGTTTATCGGCTATAAAACTACAGATGTTCCAAATATCGTCGTTAATTCTGGAAAAGAAACTGTTCTCCAATTAAGTTTACAGGAATCCAATACAGAGTTGCAAGAGGTGGTCATCAAAGCTTTTCAAAGCAATGGCAAACCTAATAATCCAATGGCTTTATTGAATAGTAGGTCGATTTCTATGGAGGAAATGAACCGTCTGACAACAGCCTTCAACGACCCCGCTTTGATTACTTCCAACTTTGCAGGAGTAACAAATTCAGGTACAGGTGGCAACGATATTATTGTCAGAGGAAACTCTCCGAAGTACATGCAATGGCGATTGGAAGGTATCCCTATCACTAATCCAAATCACTTTGCCGACCAAAATGCTGTGGTGGGTACGACGAGTATTTTGAACAGTAATTTGTTGGCGACTTCTGATTTTTACACAGGAGCATTTCCTGCTGAATTTGGTAATGTCCTTTCTGGAATCTATGATATTAAATTACGAAATGGAAATAATGAAAAACTAGAAGGCATCCTTGGCGTAGGCTTAATTGGTACAGATGTGACTTTGGAAGGACCCTTGAAAAAAGGATACGGAGGTTCGTTTCTTGCCAATTATAGATACTCTACTTCTGGTGTTTTAAATAAAGCGGGATTGGTTGATGTGAGAGGAAATCCGCAATTTCAAGATGCTGCATTCAAGTTAAATTTACCAACAAAAAACTTAGGTACTTTTTCCATTTTTGGAATTGGAGGTATCAGTCAATTTCAATTGGACAATACCACTCCTCAAGATGAAAGTACGCCAGGCGATGACATTTATAGTGGGTTGATTTATGAGGATTATGAAAAAATTTCTTACCTCTTTAATTCAGGAATTAATCATACCGTTGCCTTGTCGGATAATAGTTATTTAAAAAGTTCATTGTCTATTTCTTTAGAAAATTTGGAGCTAAATGTTTTTCAAAAAACAGATTCCATCGGTATGGGTAGACAAAGTTTTTTAAATGATTTGAAAAAAACAACCTATCGAGTGAGTTCGACTTTTTTCCAAAAAATAAATCAAAAAAACACGCTTCAAGCAGGTGTCATTTATACCTTATTTGACCAAAAATTTAATCAACAGATGCGCCTAGGTTCGGATATAGGGATGACTACTTTGTTGGACTTTGATGAGCTACTTGGTAACCTTCGTAGCTATGTCAGTTGGAAACATCATTTGACTAAAAACATTACCCTCGTCGGAGGATTACACAACAACAATGTTTTTTATAACAACAAACACACATTAGAGCCGAGGTTCGCTGCTCAAATGCAGACCAGTTCGAAATCTACATTGAGTTTTGGATATGGTTTGCAAAGCAGAATGGAAAGTGTTCATCATTATTTTGCAAATATTGAAGATGCTAACGGAAATTTTTCACAACCTAATCAAGATTTAGGTTTGCTGAAATCACATCATTTGAGTCTAGGATACGAATATCAAATTACGCCAAATCTTGTAGGAAAAGTCGAAGTTTACTATCAACACTTATTTGATTTGCCTGTGAAAAATAATGATACGAGTTATTTCGCAACTATCATTGAAGGTGACGAAATCAAATATTTTGATTTGGTCAATGAAGGAACTGGGCAAAATTATGGCGTAGAAATTTCGCTCCAACGATACTTCAATAATAATTACTATTTCCTTTTCAACACTTCTATTTACGAGTCCAAATACAAGACTTTGGAAGGGCAAAATCGTAATACTAGATTCAATGGGAAGTACTTGTTAAATGTAATTGGAGGAAAAGAATTTGTTGGATTGGGAAAAAAGAAAAACAAAACCATCGGCGTGAATCTTAAATTTTTCATGAGAGGAGGTCAACGAATTATTCCACTTTTGCGAGACGCTCAAGGAAATGTAGCTGCTAATCCTGCAACAAATACTTACTGGGATTATGACAATGCTTTTGAAAATTCGCTGGAAGATATTTATCAAATCACCTTGTCGACGAATTATAAGATAGAACGACCAGCGACCACACATGAGTTTTTTCTTAACCTAGAAAACATAACAAATAACAAAGGAAAATTGACAGAATATTACGATAAAGATGCACCTGATTTAGTGAATCATATCACTCAATTCGGATTGTTCCCGAACTTTATGTACCGACTTTATTTCTAAAAAAAAATCAAATAACCTAATCGGATTTTTCAAACTGAAAAGAACAAAATGATTCTTTCCAGCCTGGAACCTCCATTTTAAAATTCAAATTTTATAACAAAAAAATCACTTCAACCAATGAAATCATTTTTCAGTAGCCCTTCAGCCAAAAATACAATAATAGAAATGTATTATAACAAATTAGATGAACTACCTATCAATTACGAATTTCAAAAAATTGAAACGAGTTATGGCGATACCAATATCATTTTAACTGGAGAAAAAAACAATCCTCCGTTGGTCTTAATTCATGGTTCGAATGGATGCGCACCAATTGCTATCGAAGCAATGTTGGACTTGGAAAAAAACTTTAGAGTCTATGCCATTGACGTTATTGCTCAACCAAACTTGAGTGAAGGAATTAGACCAAATATGAAAGACCATTCTTATGGAAAATGGATGTTTGAAATCCTTACTCGACTAAATATTCAAGATGCCATTATGGTTGGAATTTCATTTGGCGGATTCATCACATGGAAAACCCTCGTATTTGATAGCCGAAGAATTTCCAAAGCTTTCCTAATCGTTCCTGCTGGAATCGTCAATGGTAATCCATTAAAAGCAATGTGGAATGTTTTTCTTCCTATGAAACTTTATCAATGGAGAAAAAATAAAAAGTACGTACATCAATTTTTGAATAAACTATTTACAGAGCCTGATGAATTTGCTCAACATTATTTAGCAAAAGTATTCTTGGATTTCGAAATGGATTTTTCGCCTATTCCTTCAATCAAAAAAGAAGAAGCAAAAAAAATCACTACTCCTATTTATATCATAGGAGCAGATAATGACTTACTTTTCCCTGGTAAAAAAATGCTAAAACATGCCGAAGAAATTTTCCCGTCACTCCATGAAAGTATATTGTTAGAAAACTCTAAGCATGTTCCTCGTCAAATTGATAACCATCAAATCTCAAAGTATTAGTCATGGAGCACGTGAGTGTAGTAGCTGTTTATTGCTAAATCGAAAAAGCTATTGAAAAGAACAAAGGGAAATGAAATGAGATACCGGAAGCTTGGTGGAAGTCAAATCAAATTTAAGCCCGATTAAAAAAGTTTCAATTTTCACTATTAAGTTCGGATTTACATTTCCGAACGATTCATCTTCCTTTTCACTTCATCTTTGTATTGTCAATTCGATAAAGCAGAGTA